>CAZPYY010000045.1:0-8396 GCA_964590995.1 uncultured Planctomycetia bacterium
GCCTCAACCGCTGCGAGAGGGAAAATCCCTGGTTTAGGCTAATCCTATTAAAAGATTAAGGATAGACAAGTAGAGTGAATTCTAGTATTATATTAAGTAAGGTGACAAAGATAAAAATGAGAACGAGGCTTTATCGCACTCTTATTGTTTTACTCACGCTAGTCGCAATCTTTTCTTTTAACCACCCTCTTTCGGCTCAAGCCCCCCTACCCAAGCAAATTGGTAAAGAAAAAAAAGATTTTCTTGAGAGTCAAATAAGCTCTGCTAATAAATTATTTCTCGATCAGCTTGGATTGAATTTTCAATACTTAAGTAAAATTAACCGGCATACCTTAAAAATCCTTAACTCTCTGCCCGCCATAAACGAACTTAAGTATTCTCAGTTTATAAATGTTCTCCGGGCAAAAGCAAAAGAAATAATACCGGAGTTAACTGGCCGTAAAAGGCCTGGTCAAAATGTTAACCGTTTTATCAACGAATATCTCGGTAAAGAGAACAACCTTAGGTCTGACTTCAGGCAGCTACTTACAAGTTATAATGAAATTAAAAAATTAAAACCTGTTTTTAAAGACAATTTTACCGAGGATTTGCTAACAGCTGGAGTTTATCATTACTATACCCTTTGTTCAAATACTCTTGAGCACCCCCCTTCCGAGGTCCTTGAACAGATAGTTACAATATATGAAGGTTTCGCTAAAGCTGCCAAAAAACTTGAAATTGAAAAGCTAAAGAGGCTTTTACCTGAAAAAATCATTTTCCTGGAGAAATCATACAATGCACTTGAGGATAAGCTGGTTGATAACCTAAAATATAGTCAGAGCAATTGGGGACGTGATATGATTTTGCAAATCATGAAGTTAGTTCAGCAACAAATTATTTTCAATAAAGACTTCTCTGGGGGTGTATTCGATAAGCTAACGTCAATACCTACGCCGAAGAATCCCGAACTGCCTGACCTTCAGGCCATATCAATCGAGGTAACCTCTACCGACAGAATAAAAGTAGGCGATAAAATAACTATTGCTGTGGCAGTAAAGAATGCGGGTCAACTATCTACCGGTTCCTCAAAAGCAAAAGTAATCTTCCCCAATGGTAAAACAAAGATAATTAGCGTGCCTAAGCTAAGAGGGGGCCAGACTTACTTTAAAACCCTAAGATGCAAGGTAAGCCATCCGGGAAGAAATGAGTTTACAGTTATAGCTAACTCTGACTTTAAGGCTTGGGAATCCAACACCTTCAATAACGCAACTAAAAGAGCTCTTATCCTGCAATAGTCTAAATTGCCAGAGTTCTTACTCTTTACCAAAAACCTTCTCTAAGACTTCATGATTATAAAAGTATGACTTAAAAACTGGCTCGCCGTCTTTGAAAAAAATATAAGTAGGTATAGCAGTAACTAAGAATCTTTGGGCAATGTAACCTTCTTTATCTAAGATAATCCTATCCCTTATGTTATCGCTTAGCTTTTTTGCGTTAGCATAGCGTGTGACAGCCGAGGTCTTCTCTCCGGTATCAATATACCAAACATCAATACCTTCAGCGAATATACGCTCTCTTGAGAGCTTTTCAAGCTCGCGTCGACAACTCGGGCACCAAGTAGCCCAAATAAATAAAATGGTATTTTTCTGAGAGATTAATTTTTCATAAGATATGCTTTGCTTATCCAATGTCGGGAATATCGGTTCAGCGGCAAAGCTCGGGGTGAGAAAACAAAAAAACATTAAAGCCAGAATAATCCTTTTCATCTTAATACCTGTATAAACCTTACGATAAAGTATACTCCTACCAATGCTAAGATTACGCTCAAACTCTTTTTTATAATCATAAGCCATAAACTCTGCTTCGGCAACTTTTGAACCAACCCGGTAAATGCGCCTAATACAATCAGTGGCGTACCTTGACCAAGCGAAAAGAGAAAAAGTGCGAGAGCACCGTAGACAATACTCTGCCTTAGAGAGATTAAAGTCAAAATTGCACCTAAAACCGGGAAATTGCAAGGAATAAGAGCAAAAGCGCTAACCATCCCTAAGATAAATACCGAGATAAGACTCCCCTTTGCTTTATAAGTGCAACCTAGTGAAAGCGGCAGGTTTATCCTGATCAGCTCCAAAGAAACAGCACTGAGAAGAAAAAAGATAATTGCCAAAACAATATAAGTTATTGGATTAACGAAGAGCGTACCCAACAATATGCCGAAGAAAGAAGAAACTGCCCCCAAAATTGTATAAACTACCGATAGACCCAAGACAAAACTAAGACTTATGAGGAATCCTCGGAGTCTAGTTGAAGCAGACACAGCGCCAACAACTCCTAAGGTAATTGGAATCAGAGGTAATATGCAGGGAGAGATGCTTGCTAATATCCCGGCAAGGAAGCTTGCCCCTAGCCCCAAAAAAGTAGACGGGGTAAAAAAGTTCCCTAAATTAATAAACCACTCATTAATCATGCACTTCTTCTTTTAGCCACTTCTGGTATTCACTATCGATTTTATCAACCTTAAAGGCAACTATTTCCGGAACACTGTAGGGGTGGTTAAGCTTAATAACTTTTTTCAATTTATAGTACGCGGATTGTTTTGTTTTAATGATTAAGAGGGCTTCTTTTTCGTTGTCAATCTTGCCTTGCCACCAAAAAAGCGACTCTATTCCTTTGAGAATATTAACGCAGGCGCAGGCTCTTTCTTTCAAGAGTATTTTAGTAAAAGACTTTGCTTTTTCCTGCGGAATGGTAACGAAAATAACCATTGTCATATTAGCCACCTATTCTTTTAAGAAGTTTGCAGAATCGCTGGGTGCTGCGCCGGCAATTACCTTCAGATCGCTTATCGACCTTACCTATTGCCACCGGACCATAGTGATCGCCTTTGAAGTCACCCTGAATGATCATTCCGTGAATTAACATTGCTTCTAAGATACTTAGAATTGTAGTTTCGTTCCCACCGGCAATATTTGCCGCTGAAGAAAATGCTGCACCGACTTTTCCGTCAAGTTGGCCATGAAAGGCTACGCTCTTATCAAACAACTCTTTTATTTGCGCAGCTAAAGTACCGTAATAGGTGGGAGAACCGACTATTATACCGTCATACTCCAGAAGCTCCTCAGCCTTTATCTCTGATACGGACTTAAGTTCAGCGCTACATCGGTTATTCCTTGCTTCATCAGCAATTATCTCTGCCATCTTTTTAGTTGTACCTGTTTGCGAGTAATAAATAACTACAACCTTCATTCGCCACCCCTTCCTCACACACCATACTATATGCTATGTACTATATAAAAACTATGCGCCCGGCAGGACTCGAACCTGCAACCTTCTGGTCCGTAGCCAAACGCCCTATCCAATTGGGCCACGGGCGCTTATGAACGATTTTCTTATTTTTTCAGTAAAATTACAATAAACGTATTAAAAATTAATTTTTTAAAAGCTCAATAAAACCAGGAATTTTTACCAACTTTGTTGACATTTTTGCTACACTAAGACCATCTGGTCGTTAGCCAAACGGTCTACCTAAATATTTCCATGCTACTAAGTATATCAGAAAATATTATGTTTGCAATTGGAAAAAGAGTGCTAAACTATTAAGAAAGAGGTTAAAGTTTAGAAGGACATTATGGAAAGTGTTAAAAAACGAAAAGCTTTGATTCTTATTGACGAAGCTAATATCTATTATGGTTTCAAGAAAAAACTTTGGGAGTTAGATTACGGAAAATTATTCCAATGGCTTCAGAACGAATTTGATACCATTGACGTATTTATTTTTTTAGGTAAAGTTACAAAAAAGATGTTTTTTGATAAACATTCAGAATATCACACCTTGGGAGGATTTATAAAATGGAAAAAAGAGAAAGAAAAATTCTTCCAATACCTTAAGTCGCTTGGCTACAAAGTAAAGACTAAACCAATCGCAAGCCTTTATGACAATATGACAGGCGAATATAAAAGAAAATGTAATTTTGATGTCGAGATCACCATTACTGCTATAGATAGAATGGCAGAATATCAAGAATTAGTTTTATGTAGCGGAGATGGGGATTTTACCAAGTTATTGAAATACGCTAAAGGAAAGTATAAAATAACTACTATCATTGCTCATAAAAATAGATTGAATGAAGAACTCGCCGTCACGGCTAACAGAACGATTACTTTTCAGGAAATAAAAAAACATGTAGAAAAAAAGAAGGAACTGCCGTAGCAGTTCCCATTCGCCTATACACGATAGGCTTTAGTCATATACATTTAATCCGAAAAAGAGCCTTTTGTCAAGTCTTTTCTAACCTATTTATAACACATTTTAAACCCATTTTTCAAGCTATTTTGTGCTGACATTTTTGCTACAATTAGGATAAAATTCCTTATTTACCAACACTTTTTTGGCATATTGAGTTTATCCGTAGCCAAACGCTCTATCCAATTGAGCCACGGGCGCAAATCGTAAGGATTGTATCATGGTTTAACCAGGCACTCAAGGAAAATATGTTCGGAGGCAGTTGAAGCTATTTTGGGAGTGAAGTTGAACTACCGGCGTATTATTATCAACTCCTCAAGAGCAGATTTCCTGAAATTTACACTTCTGGCAACGCCTTGAATCATTGGTTTTAGGACAATTGTTAATATCAGCCTTATTGCCTTTAACATCCTCTAAAACACTTCTCATTCCTTCTATGCTCTGACGAATGTAACCCTTTACTTGCTCTGAGGCTATTGCTTTTACCGGTAGAGGCAAAAATTCATCTTGGGCTAGATATGCCGGGATTATTTTGATTTGATCTTCGGGCACTTGCCATTTGCCCGTAGCATAAAGCAGGTAACAGGAGAGTTGCAAGATGTCCTTATCGCTCCTCTGGCCAGTCTTCCAGTCGTAAAGCAAATACTCCTTACGGTTACGTACAGCAAAATCAGGAATTGCAAATGCTTTTGTCCCTTCGAAATCAAAGCTATCTAACTCATCGATACTTAAAAAATTCTCGGCTGACACTTTCGAAAACTTCTCAAGCAACCCTGATTTATAAAAATTCCTGATACTATTAGCTACCTTTTCTAACTTTACTCTTAATTGGTCGCGTGCCGGTTCGTGGTTATAATAGTGTTCAAATAAATTAAGATTTTGTTTAACATTTTCCTCCCACTTCTTGCTGCGCGATTGTTCCCAGGTCTTTGTTAAGAGGTCTTTTGCTGTTTTTACTGCTTGCTCGTGGGAAATATCCTTACCTTCTTTAAAAAGAGTCGTGCTATCTCCTATTTTGCTCTCTAAAATCCACTTAATGACCTGATGGACGATATCCCCGATCCAAGCATCAATACTGCGAACATTCTTTAAAATGTAGGCCTTGCGACAAAACCGGCTTGCGCTAGCTTCCCATCCACCCCAAGAAGCATAGTAGTGGTAAAAATATGCCCGACGGCACTCACTAAATAGACGGTCCCGAGAAAATGACCAGGTTAGCTCACTCTTCAATTTTTTCATAATTTACCCATTTTGGTAAATTTGGCAGGATCTATAAAGTGTGGTGTTTTTGGCGCTCTTTGGGGCAAAGGTTAAACCTCGACCTCTCCCCTTACTCTTCTATCGTGCATTATCCGATCCAAACGTTCTGTAATTGCTTCTTTCTCTTCGGGCTTTAACCCTTGAAATTCCATTCCGACATCAAAGAAAGTTTCGCCCTCGAGAAATTCACTCTCACGTCTATTTATCCAAATAACCTTCCCTTTACAAACTACCGGCCTTAGCTTAACATAAATCTCTAAATCAACTAAAGAAGAGACCTTAAACTCTTGGCGAACCGTAACCTTAACCCCGCCAGCACTGATGTTTTCAGTATAAACAGAAATTGGTAGTTTTCCAGTAGGGTAGAGATGTATAGTAAAGGGAAATTTTATTCTTACGAATCTTCTGCGGTCGATTTTATCCCGGCCCATATGTTTTATTCCCTGCCTGCTCCGCCACGTCGGACAGGCGGCAGGCAGGCTTTCCAGACAGAAATATTGTATCAGACTTTATAAGGAATTCAAATTAAATGATTTAGCTTACTCTCCTGTTTCTTCCGCTGAAAGCCGATGAGAACGTTGTGCTTTTTTTTGACTTCTTTTTGCCTTATCTCGTAGCATTTTTTCTTTTGCCCGCTTCGAGCGCTTGCGCTTCTGACGCCTTATTTTTTCGATTCGTTTTTGCACAGCAGATAATCGCCCTTTAATTAGGCTTTCGATTTTATTAACCAGGATCCTTCTGGCCAGGAATCTATTCAGGGCTTGAGAGCGTTCACGCTGACACTTTACTTCAATTCCGCTTGGTTTATGCTTTAGATATACACACGAAGATGTCTTATTGACCTTTTGCCCGCCTCTTCCCTGAGAACGAATGAACTTCTCAATAATATCTCTTTCATAAACCCCTAACTCATGCATCTTTTTCAACAACGCGTCTTGCTTGGGTTTACTTACATTAGCCATTGAACCCTTTTTATGAATCTTTTTCAAGTGAATCAGCTTGTCCTTGCAATTCCATAACTTTGGTTGAGATTACCCTAAAGAAAAAGGGGACGGTCGTCCCCTTTTTGCCTTATTTTTCAATATATTACACCAAAAGCTTTATATTGGCAAGTGTTTTAGCTATTAGCAATTAAGGATTCCATTTTTTTATGCACAGCATCTTTTAAAGAAATGAAGTCGCTCGGCTGAAGATTTTCTGTTTCGATTGGCGCAAGCACAGTTAATTTAGCAAACACCTTGGTTTTAAAAACCCAGCTTCCTTTTGGGATAGCTTCGCTAGTCCCATCTATTGCAATCGGAAGAATCGGCCTCTTCGCCTGTATCGCCAATTTAAATGCCCCGCTTTGAAATTAGCTTATTTCCCCGGTTTCGCTTCGGGTTCCTTCAGGAAAAAATACTACTGACATATCCTTCTTAAGCCAATCTGTAGCTTCCTGGTAAGCCTTTTTTATGCTTCCGATTCTTCCCCGGGAAAGTCTTATGTGCTTGGTGAGAGAAAGGCACCAGCCAATAAAGGGTATTTTAAAAAGGCTGTCCTTCGCTACCCACTTAAACTGCATGAAAGTTTTATAGATCACTACAATATCAGCAAGACTCTGATGGTTAGCAACTACTACGTATGTTTTGTCCTTATCAATATTCTCTAACCCACTCACCTGAAGATGCCAATAAGGGTTACAGTTAATAACTGCTTTTGCCCACCAAAAACATTGTGAGTGAATGATCTTTCTTTTTTTGTCAAAGGGAAAAAGAATTATGGTTAAAATGGCTTCTACGAAAAAGAGCACGATCGTAAGAGCCGACAAAGCTATCCATATTCCTGTTGAAACTACTGCTTCCATCTTATCGCTTCAAGGAAGTCGACCTTTTTCTCCTATGGACCGCGTAAAATTGCAAACAACAAATAAAGAATTAGTATCTGGATAACCCAACCAATTAGACAAACTCCGATAGATCGTAATGTGCTTTTATAATCAAGAGCTTGCCTGACCGCAATAATCATCGCTGCTAACATCCAAATTGCGGCTACAGAAAAAACTAAACCCCTTAATATCGGAACAACACCTAATACTCGAATCAACCCGGGAGAACTTGAAAAACCGATAGTTCGTAATAACTCACCGTGATCCGCCTTAGTTTGCGGCTCGGGAAGAAACTTCGTGCCAATAAAATAAATAAGATATGCCCAGATATACCATCCAATAAGGGCTGCAACCATTCCAATCAAAATTGTTCCAAGGCCCCCCTTAGCAGCACTTCCTACTCCGGCTGCGACACTAGAAAGGACAACAACTCCCATGGCTTGGCCTAGCGCCTTCTTATCAGCCTCAACCTCTTCATACAGGTTAACGTCTAACATGGCAGCCCGAATAATACGATCCTTTAAACTAACCATCAGCACCCCCTACTTTATTTAACCTCTCAAAAATACTCGAAATTCTGCTCTCTAGAAGAAGATTGACCTTGTAATGAGATAGCTCATCCCGGCACTTATTCCTCCGAACAAAATTCCCTTCACTATTTCTTTCTTATCTCTTTTAAGATAAAACAAGGCGAAGATTAAACTAACATAAACAAAAAATGCAAAGATAAGAAAAAGCGCGCTATCATAATAAAGAGATGTAAAACCGAGCAATATAAACCCTATCCCGGCATGTAAATTTCCCCTGAAAACAAGCTTTAAAATAAAAAATAGGGCCGAGCCGATAATAAACTGCATCGGATAATAAATTTGCATCACAGAAACCCTGGCGATGGTTAGAATGAGAAAAGGAATGCTGCCGAATGCTATTAGGTCCCTTGCAAACTCATCAATCCATTTCTTATTCATATGCACCTCAATAATTTACCGCTTGGGAATATTATTCTGGAATCCCCACCGGCATAATGTAAAGGGGTTCTTCTGCTATATT
>CAZPYY010000046.1:0-3567 GCA_964590995.1 uncultured Planctomycetia bacterium
AGAAGAAAACTTCCTGATATCAATAGTTCTAACATTCAGCTTCGGGAGTTTGCCCGACGCCAGGCAATAAATGCCCCCATCCAAGGTTCATGTGCTGATCTTATCAAGATAGCTATGGTAAATATAGATAAGGAGCTGGTAAAGAGAAGTTTGAAGACAAAGTTAATAATGCAAATTCATGATGAACTTGTTTTTGATGTAGCTAGTAACGAACTAGATAAGGTAAAGACTATTGTAAAGAAACACATGGAGCAAGCAATGAAGTTAGCTGTTCCGGTTAAAGTTAATCTAAAAGCTGGCAAGAACTGGGGTCAGATGAAGGGGTTAGATTGAAAATAGCTTTTTGTTCTTCTGAGGTATTTCCATATGCTAAAACCGGTGGCCTTGGCGATGTTAGCGCTGCCTTACCTGAGGGCTTGGTTAAAGCTGGAGCCGAGGTGAAGGTATTTATGCCCCTTCATAAGGGTATAAAGCCTCAAGAAATGCATGATGGCTTTGGCATTACCAAACAAGGCCCGATAGAGGTTTTCTTTATTGAGAATGATGAGTATTTCTTACGCGATTCTATCTACGTAGGAGAAGATGGACATGATTATCCCGATAGCTTAGAAAGATTCTCTTATTACAGTAAAGAAGTGCTTAAAGTTTTAAAAAAAGTAAACTTTTGTCCGGATATTATCCATAGCAATGATTGGCAAACAGCCTTAGTGAATGTTTATCTTAAGACTCTTTGCAAGGACGATACCTTCTTTAAAAATACAAAGTGTATTCTAACTATTCATAATCTTGCTTATCAAGGGTTATTAGAAAAGGAGAAATTTCCCTTATTAGGTATTTCTGATAAGTTCTTTGACAAAGAGTACTTTGAGTTTTATGGCAAGGTAAATCTTCTTAAAGGGGGCATTGTCTTCTCAGATATAGTGACTACAGTAAGCCCTACTTATGCTAAGCAGATACAGACTTCTGAATTCGGATGCGGTCTAGAAGGGATTTTAAGAGGAAAGGGTAAGAACTTGATAGGAATTCTTAATGCTATCGATTATACTATTTGGAATCCAGCAGTAGATGATCTTATATACAAGAAATACTCTCCAGATACCATTGGTGATAAGGTTATTAATAAAACCAATCTTCAGAGGGAGCTGGGCTTAAAAGAGGATAAAG
Source organism: uncultured Planctomycetia bacterium (assembly GCA_964590995.1). Lineage (GTDB taxonomy): Bacteria > Omnitrophota > Gorgyraeia > Duberdicusellales > 4484-171 > Susulua. The sequence continues at coordinate 1,165 of CAZPYY010000046.1, forward strand.
ATGCTCTTTTTATGGGTATGGTTAGCCGGTTAGCTGAGCAAAAAGGCATAGATATACTCTCAGAGGCTATAGACGAGATTGCTTCAAAGTGCCAATTAGTCATCTTAGGCGTAGGTGAGCCCAGGTATCATAAGATACTAAAGAAAAAGGCAGCTAAATTCAAAGATTCATTTTCTTTAGCCCTCAAGTTCGATGAGGCCTTAGCTCATAAGATATATGCCGGGGTAGATGTATTCTTACTACCCTCAAGGTTTGAGCCTTGCGGGCTCTCTCAGATGATTAGCTATAAGTATGCTACTCTACCTTTAGCCAATCATACTGGTGGATTAGCTGATACAGTTGTTGATGTCTCTGATGGTGGCGGAGGATTTACATTCAATAATTATGATAGTTCGGATTTACTATCCGCCGTAGAAGAGGCCCAAGAGGTATTTAAGGATAAGAGTAAGTGGCAGGCTGTTTTAGAAAAAGTAACCAAATTTAATTTTTCTTGGGAAGTAGCTGCTGCTAGGTATATAGAAGTGTATAAAGAACTGAAAGCGCAAAGTGTAAAGCGAAAAGCTTAAAAGCGAGTTTTTAATTTTGAATTATAGTTTTACGTTTTTCGCTCTAAATTTTAAGTTTAAATTATGTCAGTTTTAGGATTGACCGGAAATTTAGCTACAGGTAAAAGCACGGTTCTTAAGCTTCTAAAGAGGAAGGGAGTTAAGGTTTTTGATAGTGATGAGAAGATTCATGGCTATTATCGGAATAAGAGGAGCCCTGTTTATAAGAAGGTAAGAGCTATATTCTCAGAATGCTTAAGGGGGGGTGTAATTTCACGGAAAAAACTTGCTGATATTGTTTTTTATAATAAGAGTAAGTTAAAGAAGCTTGAGAAAATAGTTCATCCAGTAGTCACTAGGGACTTATTAAAGTGGGTAAAGAAAGGCGAGAGCAATAAGAGAAAAATCTATATTGCTGAAGTGCCTCTTCTCTTTGAGAAAAGGCTCACTCGGCATTTTAATAGAATAATTTTAATTGTAGTAAAAAAGGAGGTCTTAATACAGAGAATTATTAAAAAGTACGGCCTTAGCAAAGATAAGGCCCTCAATAGGCTATCTTTATATAGACCTATTAGAGAAAAAATAAAAGGGTCAGATTTTGTTGTAAATAATAGTTTGAATTTTAGACGATTGAAAAAGGAGGTTGATTTGCTGTGGAAAAAGATAAAGCAAAATCAAAAAGTAAGTCAGTAACAGTGGATGATAGCGTTGATATCGGAACCCTCAAAGGGATGAAGATATCAGAGCTAAACAAGATATCCAAGGACCTTAAAGTTAATGGGGTAAGCGGGTTGAAGAAGCAAGACCTTATCTTTAAGATCTTACAAGCTCAAGCAGAGAAGAAAGGGCTTATGTTTGGCGACGGGGTCTTGGAGGTCTTGCCCGAAGGTTTCGGGTTTTTAAGGGCAAGTAATTATAATTATTTGCCTTCTCCCGATGATATTTATGTCTCTCCTTCGCAGATTAGGAAATTCTCTCTGCGTACCGGAGATACTGTCAGTGGCCAAATAAGGCCGCCTAAGGATAATGAGAAGTATTTCGCCCTTCTTAAGGTTGAAGCAGTTAACTTTGATAATCCTGAGGAGTCAAGAAACAGGATTCTCTTCGATAACTTAACTCCTATTTATCCTAAGGAGAGGTTTATCTTAGAAACTGTTCCTGATGAAACATCTACGCGTATACTTGATCTTCTCTGTCCTATTGGTAAGGGGCAACGTGGTTTAATAGTTGCTCCTCCTTATAGCGGCAAGACAGTGCTTCTGCAAAAAATAGCTAATGCCGTAACAACTAACTATCCCGAGGTTATTTTTATGGTATTGCTTATTGATGAGCGGCCTGAAGAGGTTACTGAGATGAAGAATACGGTAAAAGGAGAGGTAATTAGTTCTACCTTTGATGAGCCGGCACAACGCCATGTGCAGGTAGCTGAGATGGTTTTAGAGAAGGCCAAGAAACTTGTAGAGCACAAGAAGGATGTGGTTATACTCCTAGATAGCATTACCCGCCTAGCTCGAGCCTATAACCTTGTTGAGCCGCATTCGGGAAGAATTCTTTCCGGAGGAATTGATTCTAATGCTTTGCACAAACCTAAGAGATTCTTTGGTGCAGCCAGGGCTCAGGAAGAAGGCGGTTCTTTGACCATAATTGCTACCGGGTTAGTTGATACCGGCTCGCGTATGGATGATGTAATCTTCGAGGAGTTTAAAGGAACCGGTAATATGGAAATTACCTTAGATCGGAGCATCTTCCAGAAGAGGATTTACCCTTCTATCGATATAAAACGCTCTAACACTCGAAGAGAAGAGTTACTTATTCATCCTGATGAGCTTCAGAGGATATGGGTATTGAGAAAAGCCCT
>CAZPYY010000046.1:3667-8340 GCA_964590995.1 uncultured Planctomycetia bacterium
AGTTACTTATTCATCCTGATGAGCTTCAGAGGATATGGGTATTGAGAAAAGCCCTGAATGAGCTTAGTTCTGTTGAGGCCTTAGAGCTTCTAATTGAGAAATTATCCAAGACTAAGAACAACGTAGAATTTCTCCTTACTCTAAATAAATAGTGATATAATAATAGAATTTCGAGGAGGTAAAGAATGAAGGAAAAGACCCATCCTAAATATGAAACAGCCACAATTATGTGCGCTTGTGGAAATGTAGTACATACTCGTTCCACAAGAAAGACGATTAATGTGGAGATTTGCTCTAAATGCCATCCCTTTTTCACTGGAAAACAGAAGTTTGTTGATTCCGAAGGAAGGGTTGATAAGTTTATTAAGAAATACGGCAAGAAAACTAAAAATGTGAAAGAGTAAAAGGGTAGAAGGGTATAAGGGTTTACGCTTAAACGCATTTACCCATTAACTCATTAACTTTTAAGCAATGATTAACGCTGAAAAACTTAAGGAAGAGTACGTAGAAATTTCTCAGCAGCTATCTTCCGGAAGTGTTCTTAAAGACAGAGAGAAATATGCTCAGCTTGCCAAAAGGTTCTCTTACTTAGAGAAGATTATTAAGCTTCTTGATAGAAGAGATAATTACCTTAAGGAAAAAGAGCATTTAACCAACGTTGTCTCTGATACCGGAGAAGATCAGGAGATGAAAAATCTAGCTCAAGAAGAGCTAGATAAGTTAGTAGTTAAGATAGAGGGAATTGATCAGCAGATAGAAGATAAGATCTTTGCCGAGGAGACTCCTGACCATGACCTCATCATTGAGATACGTTCAGCTGCCGGAGGAGAAGAGGCGGCTCTCTTTACTGCATCTCTGTTTAAGATGTACTCTAAGTATGCTGAGAGAAATAGCTGGAAGGTAGAAGTTTTAAGTTCTTCCCCTACAGAGATAGGAGGTTTTAAGGAAGTAGTATTCTCCTTAAAGGGCAAAGGCTCTTATCGACGTTTGAAGTTTGAGAGTGGCGTGCATCGTGTTCAAAGGGTTCCGGTTACTGAGTCTGGCGGGCGAATTCATACCTCAACAGTTACCGTAGCAGTATTAATTGAGCCTAAAGAGGTAGAGTTAAAGATCAACCCTGAAGATCTAAAAGTTGATACTTTTCGGGCCTCAGGAGCTGGCGGCCAACATGTAAATGTTACTGATTCAGCAGTGAGGATGACTCACTTACCTACTAGTGTTGTGGTCACCTGTCAGGATGAGCGTTCTCAGATTAAAAATAGAGCCAAAGCCTTAAGAGTTATTAAGGCCCGGATCATGGAGAAGATGATCGAAGATGAGGCTAATAAGGTTAGCCGGAGCCGTCGTGTTCAGGTAGGAACCGGGGATAGAAGCGAGAAGATAAGAACATATAATTATTCCGAGAGAAGGGTAACTGATCACAGGATAAATTTTACTATTTACCGCCTAGAAGAAGTCCTAGAGGGAGACCTTGATGAAGTCATAAGTGCACTCATAAGTGAGGAGAAAAAAAAGATCTATGAAGCTAAAGGATTGGCTTAAGACTAATCGGTCCTTTTTCGGCGATAGCGATTTACGTTTTCTTATTAAGAATGTATTTAACCTTGAGCATATTGAAGCTCTGGGCAGTGATGTCTATATAGATTTGCAGCATTTGCAATACCTAGATGAAATAAAAGAACTTTGTATCAGTGGTATGCCCTTTGCTTATACTTTAGGTAAAGAGGAGTTCTTTGGTTTAGAGTTTAGAGTTGACAGGAATACCTTGATTCCTCGGCCGGAGACTGAAGTGATTGTCGAGAAAGCAATCGAGATTATAAATAAAAACAACCTAAAATCGGTCTTAGACTTAGGGTGTGGTTCAGGCAATATAGCAATAAGTGTTAAAAAAAGGGTTTCTTCGGATGTATCTATCTTTGCTTCAGATATTAGTTCTCAGGCTACAGAAGTCACTAGAGATAATGCCGAGCTTAATCAGGTCGATGTCTCGATAATCAATACAGACTTACTAGATGCATTTAAGCAGAAGAGTTTTGATTTAATAATTTCTAACCCCCCTTATGTAGAGAGCGAGCATATTAAAGGCTCTCTTTTATTTGAGCCAAAAGTAGCTTTAGACGGGGGAAGAGATGGTTTAAGCCTTGTAAGTAAGATATTAAAAGAAGCCCACCATTATATGAAGGATCAAGGGTATCTTATTATTGAGGTAGGCTATCAACATAAGCAGGCAGTGGATAAACTTATTAAAAAGGGAGCTTCTTTCTATAAATTAGAAGGGTGGATTAAGGATTATGCCGGCCATTTTAGAGCAGTTGTTCTAAAAATATAAATGATAAATGATAATTGAGGTCTGAGAATTTCACCTCAGTTATCAGTTATTAATTATAAATTATTAATTTAAAAATGGATAAATTTGTTGTTTATCAATCTCGGTTATCCGGCCAGGTTAAGATAAGCGGTTCCAAGAATACTGCTCTTCCAATTATGGCTGCAACCTTACTTACTGATCAACCTTGCATAATCGGTAATGTTCCCGATTTAAAGGATATAAAGACAATGATTGGAATTCTCGAAGGCTTGGGTAAAAAAATTAAATTTAGCAGGAATACCCTTACTATAAAAAGTAAGAAAAATAAGAGTTTTATCGCTCCTTATCGGTTAGTAAGAACTATGCGGGCATCTTTCTGTTGCTTAGGGCCTCTTTTAGCAAAACTAAAAAAAGCTAAAGTTGCTTTACCCGGTGGCTGCATTATTGGGCCAAGGCCAGTAGATTTGCATATAAAAGGATTACATGATTTAGGTGCAGATATTACTATTAAAAAGGGTTATTGTCAGGCTAAGACAAGGAAGTTAAAAGGAGCCCATATTTATTTAGGCGGGGCCTTTGGCTCATCAGTTCTTGCTACTGCCAACGTTCTAATGGCTGCTGTTTTAGCAGAAGGTGAGAGCGTTGTTGAACATGCAGCTTGTGAACCAGAGGTAGAGTGCTTAGCTTTATTTTTAAAGAAGATCGGGGCAAAGATAGAAGGAGAGGGGACTCCGATATTAAGGATAAGAGGTGTAAAGGAGTTATCAGGTTGTGAATTTAAAATTATTCCTGATAGGATTGAAGCCGGAACTTTTATCGCAGCTAGCCTAGCTACTAAGTCTCCGATTACCATAAAGGGTGCAAACCCTCTGCATCTTACCTCAGTAATAGAGATAGCCAGAAAGATCGGCGCTCAGATTAAGATAGGTAAAGATTCTACTATTTTTGTAAAACCAGCAAAGAAATTAAAGCCAGTTAATATAACAACTTTTCCTTATCCTGGTTTTCCTACAGATCTACAGGCCCAATTTATGGCCTGTCTTTGTTTAGCTAAAGGGATTTCTCTAATAACTGAGAAGATTTATCCTGACCGGTTTACGCATGTGGCTGAACTTAATCGTATGGGTGCATCTATTCAAAGGAATGGCCCTTATGCTATAATTGAGGGAAAAGAAAGACTATACGGAGCAGAGATTATGGCTTCTGACTTGCGGGCATCAGCAGCTTTAGTAATTGCTGGTTTAGCTGCCAGGGGTAAGAGCCAGATCTTAAGAGTTTATCATATTGATCGCGGCTATGAGAAGATAAGGAGTAAGTTTGGGAAATTAGGTGCAAAGATAAAAAGGGAAAAACAATAAGTAAAGTATATGGGTAAATGTGTGAATGAGTAAATGGGAATAAATATTCTTACTCTTCTGCTCGTTCACCTATATACTCATTAACTGACTTATAATAAATTATGAAAGTATTAGTCATAGATAATTACGATTCATTTACCTACAATCTTGTTCAATATCTAGAAGAATTAGGAGCCCATGCTCTTGTTTTCCGTAATGATAAAGTTAGCTTAAAGAAACTGGAGGGATTGAGGTTTAACAAGATCGTTATCTCCCCGGGACCAGGAAGGCCGAAAAATGCCGGCATAAGTTGTTCTTTAATAGGTAAGTTTTATAAAAAAATACCAGTTTTGGGAGTTTGTCTGGGCCATCAATGCATTGGTTCTTTATTTGGCGGACGAATTATAAAAGCTGGAGAAATTATGCATGGTAAGATCTCTCTTATCCATCATAACCGGCGTGATATATTTAAAGGAGTCAAGAATCCTTTTCCAGCAACAAGGTATCACTCTTTAATTATCGAAAAGAAGAGTTTGCCTAAAAATTTAGTTATTACCGCCGATACTAAAAATGGTATAATAATGGGGGTAAAAGATAGAAATTTTCCTTTATATGGGGTACAATTTCACCCGGAATCTATCTTGACCACTGAAGGCAGGAAGATATTGAAGAATTTCTTGAAATTATGATTAGAGAAGCCATTGATAAGTTTACTAAGGGCAAAGATATCTCTTTTATCCAGATGAAAAAGGCTTTTGAGGAGATCTTTGACTCTGAGGTTACACCAGCTCAAATCGCTTCCTTCCTAACTTCCTTAAAGATGAAAGGTGAGAGCGAGGAAGAGATTTCAGCTGCAGCTACTGTGGTCAGAGAAAAGGCTAAGAAGATAAATGTCAGAGAGGGGTTCTTAGGCCTAAGAGATGACAATGAGCCGATTATGGATACTTGTGGTACTGGCGGTTCAGGGCTTAATAAATTCAATGTTTCTACGGCCACAGCCTTTATTGTCAGCGCTGCTGGTGTAAAAC
>CAZPYY010000047.1:0-7973 GCA_964590995.1 uncultured Planctomycetia bacterium
ACTCTTGTCATACCCTGCATTATTACCGGTGCCAGGGTCCAAAATAATACCGGTTGGCCAATCTATTTTAAGTTGTCGGTAAGTATTCGCTGTCCAAGCTCCAGGAGTTCTGTAAATTCCATAACCATTCGCAGTATGCCAATAAAGTCCTGCCTGCGAATCAGTCGCCACACTGCCCGACTGAAGTAAAGAAATTTGTCCTCCTCCTTCGACATGAAGTTTCCTAGCTGGCCCCGCCGTCCCGATGCCGACGTTGCCTTCCACGATTAGATTAGTATTAGCATCAATATCCGGAAATGAACAAGGGCCACCGGGCCAGCAGTGCTGGGAAGAGTCATAGTAGGTATCTCCTATGGCCATTTTCTTTGACCGGAGTTCATTGTAAACCCCAAAAGGCGCAGGGTAATAGGTGGTTATAGTAATATCTTCAGGTAGAGCAAAGGTTAGAAACAGAAAGGTCAAAGCCAAAGTTGAAGATAAAACAACAGAAATCTTATGAAATCCTTTTTTCATCCCATACCTCCTTGGTTTTAGTATTTTAATCACTGTAATCATCTTCTAATCACTGCAATCAGGAACTGTTGCATTTTGCAACAGTTCCATTATATATAGGTTTTTAAGGTTTTAAAAGGGGTTTTTTAATTAGTAACGTAAAATAAAGTGTGTAAGTTAGACACCTACGCGGTGTAGGTATAAGAATTACTCTGACCACCGCGTAGGTGGGAAGATAGGCATTTGACAGATTAATAAAAAAGGGTGTAACTGAGTACAACGTCTGTATACCCAAGCAGAGCGTCTGCTATATCCAATTGTGGACAAAGGCGAAGATTTGTGATATCTTTAAGCTGTATATTTATTAAAAAAGGAGGATGAATGTTTAGAGAAAAAATTAAAGTATTTGACTGCACTATTCGCGACGGAGGCCTTATCAATAAGCACGATTTTGACCATCGGTTTGTCCGGGAAGTCTATAAGGCCCTTTCAGCGGCCGGTGTAGATTATATGGAGATCGGCTATAAGAACTCTAAAAATTTGTTTTCGACCTCTGAATATGGGGCTTGGAAGTTCTGCGATGATGAAGATATCCGCAAAGTAATTAATGGAGTAAAGTCCAAGACTAAAATTTCGGTTATGGTTGATGTCGGCCGGGTAGAATTAGAGGATGTAAAACCGGCAGGTGAAAGTCCGGTAGATATGATTCGAGTCGCCTCTTACGTTAAAGAAATTGATAAGGCAATATATATGGTTAATCACTTTGCTGATAAAGGATATGAGACAACTATCAATATTATGGCTATTTCCCGCGATCAGGGTAGAGAGCTAGAGGAAGCTTTGCATCAAATCGAGAAGGAAAGCAAAGTTAACGTGCTTTACATTGTTGATAGCTTTGGCGCTCTCTATCAGGAGCCGGTCGAACACTTAGTAAAGCTATTTAAGAGTATTGTTAAGCGGGCTGATATAGGATTTCATGGGCATAATCATCAACAGCTCGCTTTTAGTAATACCATTGAGGCAATCATTCACGATGCAAATTATCTTGATGGTACGGTCTATGGAATTGGCCGGGCTGCCGGGAATTGCCCTTTAGAGTTACTGGTTGGGTTTTTGAAGAACCCTAAATTTGATCTCCGGCCGATATTAGATTTGATATCCAGGGAGTTTATTCCGCTAAGAGGAAAAATCGAGTGGGGTTATATTATTCCTTATGCAATAGCCGGGATGATGAATGAACACCCCCGGGCTGCCATGGCTCTGCGCAATAGTGACAAAAAGGAAGATTACCGCACCTTTTATGAGAGCTTGATTAATACTGGCCTGGATTAGAGAAAAACAAGGATATAATTAAATTCAAAGAACTCCCCCTTGCCTTCTGAAAACAATGAGAGTATTTATAAGTGATTTACACTTAGGGGATGGCTCAAGAACTGATGACTTCTCCCGCGATGAACATTTTTTGGAATTCTTAGAATTCGTAAAAACCGAAGCTAACGAGCTAATAATTTTGGGAGATTTTCTTGAACTTTGGCAGGCTGATTTAGACCGGGTCGTATTTAGGCATAGCCAAGTTATAAATAAATTACTTTCCTTAAGGGATAAGGTAAAGATAACTTACGTAATCGGAAATCACGACTATCTTCCCTTTATCAAATTCGCAAATTCCAGTTTAGGTATAGCCACAGAGTATCGCGATTCTAAAAGTGGAATTGTAGCTGAACATGGCCATCGCTATGATGCCTTTAACCGTTACAAGAATCCCTTAAAATCAATTAAATTTCCGCCCGGTAAGTACTTTACTAAAGTTGTAGCTAGCCTTGAGCGATTGGTTCATCCTGATGTTGATGTTTGGGTAAGAAGAGCCTTAGGTGGATTAGATGAATTTTTGCAGGAGGCTATAGCCGTGCGTAATAAAGTTACGCCAACAACAGAAGAGTATATTAAAAGAGGCGGACATTTTATTGAGTTTGAAAAGGCAGTAGCGAGCCATATTAAAGAGGGAGCAAGAATCGTTATTTTCGGCCATACTCATAAGGCCCAGCTTCAGAACTTTAATAAAAGGATATATGCAAACTGCGGAACCTGGGTTGACGGTGATCTACCGACTTATATAGCGCACCAGGGAAAATCTATTGAGCTTAGAGAGGGCCTTACTCATAAAGTAATAAAGAAGATTAGATTAAATTAAGATTAATAATTGGTTAGGTATTACAATTTTCTATTTTTTTGGTATAATATCATTTTTAAAGGGAGGCAAGAGCAATGAAGTTAGCTAAGAGGTTTTTCATTTTACTAGTAGCCAGTATGTTTATTGGTAGTATTTACGGAGAGGGAGCGGATATGGATGAAAAAATAGTAGTTTTAGAGACTAACCAGGGTGCAATAGAGATTAAGTTAATGCCTGATGTAGCTCCAAAGGCTTGCGAGAACTTTATTGGACTGGTCCAAAAGGGTTATTATGAGGGGATAATATTCCATAGAGTAATAAAGAATTTTATGATTCAGGGAGGAGACCCTACCGGAACCGGAACTGGAGGCAGCTCACTTTGGGGAGCACCTTTTAAGGATGAGGTTATTAGTTCAGTAAGGTTTGATAAACCAGGCATTTTGGCTATGGCAAATTCCGGTCCGAATACTAATGGAAGCCAGTTTTTTATCACGACTGTATCTACCCCTTGGCTTAATATGCGCCATACTATTTTTGGTGAAGTTGTCTCAGGCTATGATGCGGTTAAGAAGATAGAGAATGCACCTACTGGCGCACAGGATAAACCAATTGAAGAGCAGAAGATTATAAAAGCTTATTTGAAATAAAGAGGAGTTAAGAGATGATGCGTTCAGGTAATCCGGCTCTTAGGGCCGATACATTTACAAAGGTAAGAGCTACCTCTTCGGTTAATGCGATGAGTATCCAGGGTACAGTTAATAAGACCTTTATCTTATTATTCCTTACTGTACTCAGTGCTTCTTGGGTTTGGGACAAGCCTATTTACTTCTTGCCTTACCTGTGGCCAGCCCTAATAGCCGGAATGGTTATTGCTTTTGTAACGATTTTTAAAAAAGTTTGGTCTCCGGTTACCGCTCCTATCTATGCTCTTGTTGAAGGGGTGGTCTTGGGTGTGATTTCAGCATTAATGGAGCGTTCATATCCGGGTATTGTAATTCAGGCTGTAGGATTAACCTTCAGTATCTTATTTTGTTTGCTTATTGCTTATAAGTCGAGGATTATCAAAGTAACCGATAATATTCGCTTGGGTGTAGTGGCAGCAACCGGAGGCATTGCTTTGCTTTATATTGTTAGTATGGTTATGGGAGTTTTTGGAGCCAGAATACCTTTTATCCATGAAAGTGGGCCAATCGGTATTGGCTTTAGCCTCTTTGTAATCGTTATAGCCTCTTTGAATTTAGTCCTTGATTTTGATTTTATTGAAAGGGGCGCTGAGTATGGAGCCCCCAAGTATATGGAGTGGTATGGAGCATTTGGCCTTATAGTGACCCTTATCTGGCTTTATTTGGAAATCTTGCGGCTTCTAGTCAAGTTACAGAGTAGAAGATAGAACTTTTGCCAGAACAAGAAGAAAAAAAAGGAGGAGAATGAATCGATTAATGATATTTATTGATGCTGAATATGTAGTATCTAAAATGCGAGACTTATTCGGCAAGAAGAAAGCTATTCGGCGTACTGATATTAATTGGAAGAATATAATTCAATGGATAACCGGGAAGAGGCAGTTAATCCGTGCCCATTACTACTCTTCACGGTTGAGTCAGGAAGAGAACTCTCAGACTTTTCAAGAACAACAGGAATATCTAAAGCGTCTCAAATTAAATATTCCCTATTTTGATATTAAATTAGGGAGGTTGGTTAAAGTCCAGGGTGGATGGGTTCAAAAGGGTATAGATGTTAAAATTGCTTTAGATATGTTTTCAAATGCGGTTAAAAATCATTATGATACTGTTGCTCTGGTTTCCGGAGACTCAGACTTTGCTGAGGTTATCGGCGAGATTAAAGAGCGCTACGGAAAACACGTTGAGCTCTATACTTTTGATAAGTCAATCCATGAAGCCCTGCGGCTTGCGCCTGATAAACATATAGTGGTTAGTGGCCAAACCGGACGCAAATACGGTTTTTGGTTTGATTAATCCAGCCATTTTTACCTCGTGCTTAAAATAGCCAAGAAAGCATTAGTATAAAATATAGATTAGGAGCGAATATGACTCGTCAAGTAGAGCTAAAAAGGGTAAGAAATATCGGAATTATGGCCCATATCGATGCCGGGAAGACCACCTTAACCGAGAGGATCCTCTTTTATACCGGCCGTTCCCATAAGATCGGTGAAGTGCATGACGGTGCTGCCCAAATGGATTGGATGAAGCAGGAACAGGAGCGGGGAATTACTATTACCTCAGCTGCTACTACTTGTATCTGGCAGGATTGCCGGATTAGTATTATTGATACTCCCGGACACGTTGATTTTACTGCTGAGGTTGAAAGGAGTTTAAGGGTCTTAGATGGGGCAATAGCAGTATTTTGTGCTGTCGGAGGGGTTGAGCCTCAATCAGAGACGGTCTGGCGTCAATCCAATAAATATGAAGTACCTAAAATTGCTTTTGTAAATAAGATGGATAGGGTCGGAGCAGATTTCTTTGGTGTCGTTAAAAATATTGAATCTGACTTAGGAGCCAATGTAATTCCTTTGCAGATTCCTATTGGAGCTGAAGATAGTTTTCGCGGTATTGTTGATCTTGTGGAGATGAAGGCCTATATTTATGATGACGAATCCTTAGGGAAAAACTTTCATGTAGAAGATATTCCTGGCGACTATAAAGAGGTTGCTAAGAAGTACCACCATATTATGGTTGAGAAGGCTGCAGAGTTGGAAGATTCTCTGATCGAGAAGTATCTTGAATCCGAAGATACAATTACAGCTAAAGAATTAATTCCGGCAATTCGCAAGGGCACTATTGCTAATAAAATTGTTCCGGTACTTTGCGGTTCAGCTTTCAAGAATAAGGGTGTGCAGAGATTACTCGATGCTATAACTTTATATCTTCCGGCACCGTCTGATCAGTCTTCAATAAAGGGGACCGACCCTTCAGACTCCGAAAAAGTTATTGAAAGGTCTCCGGCTGATGATGAACCTTTCTCGGCTCTAGCTTTTAAGGTTCAGGCTGATCCTCATATGGGTAAGTTAGTTTATTTTAGAGTTTACTCCGGTAAGCTTGATGCCGGCTCCTATATTCTTAATGTTACTAAGGATAAAAAGGAGAGAGTGGGCAGGATTTTGCAGATGCATGCTAATGAGCGCGAGAGTCGTTCTACTATTTACGCCGGTGATATTGCGGCAATTATTGGCTTGGATCATACTGTAACCGGTGATACTTTATCTAGCCCGGATAAGCCAGTACTCTTAGAAGCCATTGAATTTCCAGCACCGGTAATGTCTATTAGCGTTAAACCGCAAAGCCGGGCTGATCAGGACAAAATATCTAAGGCTTTATTGAAGTTAGCTGAAGAAGACCCAACCTTTACCGTACATAGTGATACCGAGACCGATGAGACAATTATCTCCGGTATGGGCGAGTTGCACCTAGAAATTATCGTTGACCGCTTAAAGCATGAGTTTAGTGTTGAAGCAGTAGTAGGCCAGCCTAAGGTAGCCTACAAAGAGACAATATTAGGTGCAGTTACTCAAGACTATAAACACTCTAAACAAACTGGCGGTCGTGGTCAATACGGCCACGTAGTTATGGAAGTAGCACCGGCTAAGCCCGGCGAAGGTTTTGAGTTCACGAATTCTATTACCGGTGGAAAGATTCCTCGAGAATATATACCGGCAGTTGAGAAGGGTGTTATTGCGACAATGCAAAGAGGAATTTATGCTGGGTATCCGGTAGTCGACGTAAAGGTTAATCTTATCGATGGTTCTTATCACGATGTTGATTCTTCAGAGCTAGCCTTTAAGCTTGCTGCTTCCGGGTGCTTTAGGAGGGCCTTTATGCAAGGTATCCCGGTATTGCTTGAGCCGCATATGTCTTTAGAGGTTACTACTCCTGAGGAGTATGTTGGTAATATCGTCGGGAATATCTGTTCGCGTCGGGGAAAAGTCTTAGGGATTGATACTAAAGGCAATCAACAGGTAATTGCAGCTGAAGCCCCACTTTCAGAGATGTTTGGTTATGCCACAACTCTACGTTCCTTAAGTAGCGGCCGGGCTGCCTACTCAATGCACTTTGAGAAATATGTAGAAGTGCCGGCAGCGATTTCTGAGAAGGTTATCGAGGAGAAGAAAAAGAGGGAAGGGAAGTAAGTATTCTTTAAAGGGTATTTAATTAATTCTTCTTATCAGCTTGATTACATCTTGGGTAGTGCCCTCCGGCGTAGATGCTCCGGCAGTAACCCCGGCACTAGAGACTCCCTTAAACCAAGCCGGTTTAATCTCATCCTTCGATTGAATCCAAAAAGTTCGTTTGTTAATTAACTTTGATATCTCGTATAAGCGTTTAGTATTGGCGCTGGTTTTTGAGCCAATAATAATCATAAGATTATTTTTAGCAGCCATTTCTTTTATTTCCTTTTGTTTTCTCCGGGTCGGCTCACATATAGTATTGAAGAACTTCAATTCCCAAATATGCTTATCTAAGGCTTTGACGATTTTTAGAGTTTTTTCTAAATTTTGAGTAGATTGAACTACAACCGCTCCCTTTGCAACCCCCTTAACTTTGTTGCATATATCTTTACTACTATCAATCACCAGGGCTTTTTTTCTCAACTGCCCTAATATTCCCTGTACTTCATCATGCTTTTTGTCACCGATTATTATGACTCGATAACCCTTTTTTTCATTTTCCTTGGCGATTTTATGGATTTCGCGGACCATCGGACAGGTTGCATCGATAATCTTATAGCCGAGAGCCCGAACTTTTTTGTAAGTGTCAATTGAGGTGCCGTGAGCTCTGATTAAGAGAATTTTTCCCTTGCCTTTACCCAGGTGCTTAATCTTTTTAATCCCAGCTCTTTTAATCTGGTTCACTACCTCTTCATTGTGGACAATATCTCCGAGCATCTCTACTCGTTTTTCTTTGGCAGCAGTCTTAAGAGCAATCTCTAAGGCTCTTTTTACCCCGAAACAGAATCCAGCAGATTTTGCAAGGCTAATCTCCATATTATTTTAGTCCTTCGGCATACCAGGAGAGCAGATTCTTATATTTTACCCTCATCTTAATCGCTGAAATTATAGTCTTTGCACTTCGGGTAAGGTTGTAGATTTCTCCTTGGGCATAATCTAGGGCTCCCGATTCCTTAACGATTTTTCGCACCTTTAATAAGTCTACTTTGGTCACTTCTTTTTTATTAAGGATACTTTTTATCAAAGACTTATTCTTTTTGTCAGTATGGTTGTAGGCATACCAGATTAGGAGCGTTTTTTTTGATTCCTGAAGATCTGAGAGAGCTGATTTACCAATTTTTTTCTCAT
>CAZPYY010000048.1:0-7903 GCA_964590995.1 uncultured Planctomycetia bacterium
TTATGCCCGTGATGAACCAAAAACTCTGTTGCCTCGTAAGCACCTTTAAAATTATTTACAGCAACACAATTTACATCCAAATCTTCTATTTGGCTATTTATTACTACCAGAGGGACACCCTCCTTAATCAACCTCTTAAGCTGTTTCTCATTTCCAATGATATCAGCCATTATAACTCCATCAATAAGAGAAGTCTTAAAGTTATCCTTATTCCAGAAAATATTAAGATGTAAATCAATACCCTTGGTTCCTAAAGAAGACGCTACTTCTCGGATTATCTCCAAGGCATAGAAAGAATAAAAAATACCCTCGTAACCAGGAATAATCAAACCAAAGGTATCAAGTTTTCCTCCGGCTAGACGGCGAGCGTAGAGTAAAGGCTGGTAATTGAACTCCTTTATTGCCTTTTCTATTCGTTGTCGGTTTTCTTCTTTTAAGGAAGCGTTATTTAGGAAACGTGAGACGGTGGCAATAGAAACACCGGCTTTGCGAGCTACATCTTTTATGGTAATTTTGGAAGAAGACACGAGTGTTACCTAATTATGGTAATATCTCCCTCTTGGACAGTATAACCAGCGACTACTTCTTTTATATCTGCTGCGGAGATTTCCTTCCTTGTCTCAATAACTTCTGCACTACCCACTTCTTTGTCTCCACGCATGATTTTCAATGAAAAACCTGGTCTTAAACCCGAGGATTCACCTATATCTATAACTACGAATTTCTCTTCATGATTTACAGCAATGATTTCTCCTCGCAATCCTTCTAATCCCGGAGCGCTAGGCTTTACTACAATAGGGGGTAGCTCTACTGAAGCTGACCCACCTGATGTAACTTTCTTTCCTCCTTCAATTACCTGCTCAAGCTGCTCCTGCAATTCTTCGAAAGCCATAGATTTTTCTTTCAAGATACTATCGGCATCAGCAATCCTATCATCTAGTTCGTCTTTCGCGGACATAGCCTCTTTAAGTGTATCTTGCAGTCTCATCAGATCTTTGTTGGCCATTATTATCTCTCTCTTTAAATCTACATTATCTTTGCGTAATTTCCTCACCTCATCAACAGCAGCTCCTCTTCCTTCTCTCTCAGTTACTAAATCCATGCTAACAATACGCAAAGTTCTTTCCTTAAATTTTATCGCCTCTAAAAGCCTGTCTTTCTCTTTAGCCGCCTGATCTATCCGAATGCTTAGTTCTTTGTTCTCCCTACCCAATTTTGCCATTTTATTTTTTTCTTCAAAGAGGGCCTTACTTAAGCTATCGAGCTTGACCTCTAAAGAGGCCTTGGTTTGGACGAAATCTGCCCAATGGTCTTCGGAAAGCTTTTCAGTCTCTGTCCTTTCCACAACCTTCACTTCAGAAATAGAAGTACTCTTCATTTTTTCAACCAACTCGTTTCTTTCTTTGGATATCGAAGACCACTTGCTCTTCCAGCTTTCCATTTCTAATTCGGCTTCAGAGAGTTTATTCTTAATCGTAGATAATCTACGCTCGAAGTCAGCCTTTTCTCTTTCAATCTTATCGAATTTATATTGTAGATTTCTATTTGTCTCTACCAAACCAGCCTTCTCGTCAACTAGCTTCTGATTAGTAACTGTTAAGTTTTCTTTTTCAACATAGAAAGTAAAAGCAATAAAACCAACAGCTAAAATAACAATTAAAAGAACTATGGGAATTATTTTCAATTTATCCATTATGCCCCCCTTTAATCCGATTATAACATATAAATTATTGCTGTCAATCCCGTTAGGGAATATTTTTACTTAAAACTTCTTGCGATAATAGAATCTAACAATATGCTGAGTGTCAAGGGTAGCAACGCCGCCACCAAAAGGTGAATAGGTGGAATCGGCAATACCAGCGATACTGCCTACACCATATTGAGCAATTAGTTCGCTACCCTCTTTTAATCCTAATCTTACCTCGGAGAAAAAGGTGTGGTGTGGTCTATTCTCTACTCTACCATCTTCATTTAACTCAGAAATATCATTAGCTCTTGAGTAGACATATCGTCCATAAAGACCTAATTTTTCTATTGGTGAATAGCTTACTTCAAGTCCAATATGATTAGTATTATCATCTATAATTTGAGACCACTCATATTCATTACGGGCATAATCTAGGTAAATCTCCAGATTATCTTTTGGCTTCACCCCTATACCAACTTTAAAAATATCAAAATAAGGGTATGGTGGAGCTGGAAAAGCACCAGGATGATTTAACCCGTAGGCCTCATCGCGAAATATCTGTCCATATTCAGTGTAAGTATAGAATGAGGTCCAGTCAAGCAAGCCCCGGCCAAAATTGTCATAAGCTAAAGTGCAATCATTAGTATGCTCCCAGATAAAGCTTGAATTTAGCCAATCAAAAAAATCATACTTTGCCCCCAGAGAAATTGTCTTCAAGGTCGAATCTTTTCCGTCTTCTATCGCTGTATTCTGATAAAAGTCACCGCTCTGGGGATCAATTATAAAAGGATCGTATCCAGCATCGGTTTTAGGTAAATCATGATAAATACCCAAAATTTTTGCAGTCAATTTATCTACAGGTTGGTAGGTAGCCTCTAAGCGTGCAACATTTTCAATATACTCCCCATTAGCGTCATGTACGTTTCTAAGATCAAAGAGAGCGTCGAGATTTTGGTCTAGCAAATTCTCAGCCTCGATACGAAAATTAATTGTGTCCCGGCCATAATCAATACCGTCACCAATCCTGAAAGGTTTTACGTCATACCAACTTAAAGTCGGACCATAAAGGCCTGAAGAATGGTAATCAAAAGGAGTTCTAAAATAAAGATGCCGTGACCAAAAAGTATCATCTCTTGTCTCTCTAAAACTAGCTAAAGCACTTTCAAATCCTCTATCCATATGAGTAAGAACCAACCGCAACTTATAAAACGCTTCTTTCTCTTTAGATAAAATACCAAAATAATCTTTTCCGAAAGTTTCCGAAGAGGAATTAATCAAACTGACCTGGAAACTGTTTCCTCTTTTCTCAGTCTCGTAAGCCGAACGCCTGTCTTGCTCTGTAAAAGATGTAGCCGCTTCTAGAAAGAGCTGGGTATTTAACCCTAACCCCAAATTAAAATCAAAACCAAAAAAGTGATTAAAAGCATCTAGGGTGCTCTTATCGCTTCCGAACTTAGAGCCATAAACAAAACCTAGAGTAAGATCGTCTCTGCAAAAGTACTTACCGCGTAAAGCACTTTGAAAAGTATTAAAATCATCATAATCCTGCCATAACTCTTTGGGGGAAGCAGCAGTAAAATCTAGCATTGATTTTTCTGAATTTAAATTTAAAGAAAATCCCCTTAAAGCAGTAAGTCTTGTCCCGGTAGAGTCACGAGTAATATAGGCTGTAGTATCATCCCACCAACCCTTTTGAAAATCAGGAGTTGCCAATCCAGAATTTAAATGGCCGGGCCGCCAATTGATCAACCATTGAGATTCTTCCCAATAGGTATGATTATTGGTAAGGTTTAAAGGATCGTCAGAAGAGTAAGCAAGCTCCTCCAATCCCACAGGGAATATTCTTAGAACCACATTATCGCTATTATAATCAAACCAAAGTTCTCTAACCGGCCATACTTCGCGATCATCAATCTTTAACTCCGGGATAGTAAGGATATTGCTATTAAGACTGGTTACGGTTGTAGAAGAAATCCGGTCGTCAACTACTTTTAACTCCGGAAGGTTAAGGGAATCTCCTTTGAAGTTGGAGTATACTGTCTCATTTACGGTATAGCGCATATTCGACCAGTATTTATACTCCACATCAAAGGTATCTCCGTCATTGGTTACAAAAGCTCTCTCGCTCTTGCCGATAAAACTCCAGGGGCTAAAATCAAAGTTACTGTGAAAACCCCACCCTTCTTCCTGGGGCCGGTCGATTTCAAACTTTATATAGCTATAAACAGCAGGGTCAAAGGTGTTTTCTCGACGATTATAGGCCTGATCTGATAGAATCCTCCAGTTTTCCTCGCTTAAATCAGCATTAGCCCGTTTCCAAATAACATCCCCGCCCTCTAAGCCAAAGCTAGCCTGATACTCTCCTTTAAGAGTAAAATCAGAGTCTTCTTTAGCCTTAGGCTTTCTTTTTAAAGGTCTAGGCAAAACCATCCCTTTAGGGGTATCCTCTTCTGGGAATTGTAAGTCTGCAGACAAAGCAAAATAATCTTCCTTTATGACTACCTCCTCTACATCTTTTAAAGACCCCTCCAAGGCATCTAAGGCACTATTCATCTTATCTTTACGAATTTGGGCTAGATACATATTTGCTTCTTTATCGGAAGGATTGATTGCCAGGGCCTCCTCAAACTCTGTTTTTGCCGCCTGAGTATAACCTTTTTCTAAGAAAATTTTACCTATTTCGACGAGATGATTGCCTGAAGAAGGGAAAATAGTCAGGGGGAATAGCACTATAAAAAAAGTTAATAGAAAAACCTTCATCATAGTGATTTTATCAAAAGAATACTGACATTTCAAGCATTTTTCCTTATTTTTCGACCTTGAATCGGGATTTTTTGATCTGTTCTGAAGGCCGTGATTTCCAACGTCGATGCACCCAGGCCCATTGGGAAGGGAATTCTCGAATCCAACCCTCAATTATTCGGGTGAGCTTTATGGCATTAAGAAGGATGGCCTCATCTCTATCTTCTTTTATAATTGACTCCTCTTCAGGAAAGATTTTTAGCTGATGTTTCCCCCTGCTCTCTCTTATCATATATGCAGGTACAATTGCAGCTTTAGTCCTTAAAGCAAGAGTAATCGGTCCTATAGGGGTAGCTGCCAACTTACCGAAGAATTTGACCCAAACTCCACCAGTACCAAAGTTTTGATCCACCTGAATCACTACTATCTCGTTGTTCCGCAAGGCATTTAATATCCCACTTATACATACCTTACGCGGATAAGAAAGGATCGTTTTTACCCCCCCTTTTGTTCTTAAATCATTGACGTAATTATCAGTATTCTCGTCCCGCATTGGCCGGGCAACAATATTGATAGGGTACCCTTCTCTAGCTAATTTAAAAAGCATTAAGGGGAAATTTCCCAGGTGAGCTGTTAAGAGTAAAACCCCCTTCTTCTTCTCTAAAGCTTTTTCTAAGTTCTCCCTTCCCTCAATACAGATATTCTCTAAATAGTGGGGATTTTTTACAAAAGAAATCAACTCAAAGGTACTCTGAGCCATAAAAGCGAAGTAAAAACGGGCAATCCTCTTCTTCTCTTTTGAAGACATTTTAGGAAAGGCAACCGAAAGGCTATTGATGGCGATTTTACGGTGGCGCCCAATCACTAAGTAGGCAAGACTTCCCAGAAAATTACCAATAGAATAATTCCAACTTAAAGGAAATGCTTTACTCAAAGATGCAAATGCCTTTAAGGCAATCCATGCCGATTTTCTTCTTAGAATTTTCTTTTGTTCTTTATTCATAATCTATGAAGAGACGATTATAGCATAAGAGGTGCTTTTAGCAACTATCTTTCTTGATGCTCTACTGCTCTGCAGACGTCCTACTTGGCTACATTCTACTTGCTCTTGCAGGGAATCCTATGCGGATGTAGGGTGTCCCCAAGCAGGACGCCTGCTTTATAACTTATAGCCAATCTTTCGCAGTAACTCTTTTCGCCACTTAATATCTTCTTCGGCCTCAACGCCCTTAGGTGAAAAACCATCAACAACCCCTAAAAACGCCCTTCCTTGAGATGTCTGGGCTACAATTACCTCTAGAGTATTTGCACTGGCGCAGAATATGCGGCAAACCTCAGAAGTTGCTTTTATCCGGTTTAAAACATTAATTGGATAAGCATCTCCTAAAGCAATGAAAAACATATGCCCACAGCCTATTTTTAAAGAATTATCAATAGCAATCTTTTTCAATGTTTGGTCGTTGCCTTCTACTCGCAGGAGACACTTTCCTGAAGCCTCACTAAAAACTAAACCAAACTTTATTGCCGGAACACTCTCAACTAAAACCTCATAGATATCTTCAGCTGTCTTAATAAAATGTGAGTGGCCAATAATAACATTTAAATCTTCAGGCTTATCGACTTTTACTACCTCTAACTCTACTCCCACCCCTCTCACCTCCTTAAACTAACTTTTTTTCTTATAAAAACACCAAGTAAGAAAATAACGCAAATAAAAGGAAATAACTCTCCATACTTATTGTAAAAACTTCTCTCCTCGTTCAAGGAGATTTCAAAATTCTTGGTCCCGGCAAAAAATACTTCCTTCCTACCCTCTCTAAGTTTTTCGATCTTGCCTTTAAATGAAATCCAACCGCTTATACCGGTATTAGCGCTTCGAATTATAGAAATTCTATTCTCCACAGCCCTTAAAGCCATGATGCTAAGATGCTGGCTGGCTTCCGGCTCTCCTTTAAACCAAGCATCATTAGTAATGTTTACTAGAAAATCATTACCTCGTGCGAAACGCATAACATGTTTAGGAAAGATATCTTCAAAACAAATAAGTGCAGAGAATTTCTTTCCCTTATGAGAAAAACTTACAAAATCATCGCCTCTGGCCATATCCCCGATGGAATTAAAGACGCTAATAAAGGTTAAAAAAAATCTTAAAGGAACATATTCACCGAAAGGAACTAACTTTATCTTTTGGTAAGTATCTATAAACTTTGCTTTCTTATCGAATTGTAAAGCCTCATTGTAGAATTGGCCTCCTCTCACTGTTACAGCTCCGATAATGGCATCCCTGTTTAGGCTCCAGATAAATTGCTCCAATTCATAGAAATTGTCTTCATCAACAATAAGCGGCCAGGAGGCTTCAGGAAAAATCACTAAAGAATCTTCTTGGGTTTGCTCTGCCAACTCACTTAGTACATTTAGAATCTTAAACCGGGAAAAAGGCTCCCACTTTAATTCCTGAGGGATATTCGGTTGGACTACGGATATTTTATGAGAATCTGTTTCTTTCAAATTTCCTACTCTATAGAATGAGTACAAAAAGAAAACTGCAAAGACAAAAAAGATAAAGACTATCTCCGTGAAAAAATTTTTTCTCATCCCCGGATCTCTGTCTCTTTGTCTTAGAAACAAAAATGCCTGAAGAATTAAAACATTTGCCATTACAATTAGAAAAGAGATAAGTTTTGTTCCAGCTAAATCTGCTATCTGGATAAGATAAAAATTCTCGTATTGGGAGTACCCTAAATTTGCCCAACCAAAACCACACCAGATATTTTCTTTTAAAAACTCTAAAATAACCCAGAGGCAAGGCAGGGTAATCAGCCTTAAGGGCTTTTTGTAAAGATTCCTCCCAAACAAAGAAAAAATTACACTGTAGGCTGAAAGGTAAAAAAGCAGAAGAATTAATCCCAACTTGGTAACATTAGCTACCCAAAAAAGAGTAAGGCCATAGAAAGAGAGAGCAAAAATTATCCCTGAAAATATACCTACCTTAAGACGTCCTCTACTTATTGCATAGATAAAAGGAGCTATTGAAAACCAAACCAGAAAGGAGAGATTAGGCAGGTTAAAACTCAATCCAGTTAGTAAACCACTAATGAGAGAAAATATTAAGCTGATCATGATTTAGTTCGTAGTTCGTAGACAATATTCCAGCCTGTGAGCTACGAACTGCTCTATTTTCCGCAACACTTCTTGTATTTCTTACCGCTACCGCAAAGACAAGGTTCATTTCTCCCCACCTTCTTAGTAGCAATAGGGGCTTTAGGGGCTAAAGGAGGTTTTTCTTTGCCTTTATCCAGGGGTGTGTATTGAGAGTGTATAAACTTTTTATCTGAATTAGCAAAAACTCCTACTTCTTCTCTAGGCGCTATCTTCGTTCTAAAAGCTAACTCGGCAATACCTTCTTTAATTGCAATAACCATCTCTTGAAAAGCAAAATAAGATTCCTTTTGATATTCTACTAAAGGGTCAACA
>CAZPYY010000049.1:0-7494 GCA_964590995.1 uncultured Planctomycetia bacterium
ATGTAGCCGGATCCCAAGCTAATAGTAAAAACGGAATCCGATAGTGCTTTTTAATATTTCGAGCGGCAAAGGTACTATACTGACAATGGGCAATGACAATATCGAATTCTTCTAGTTTGACAGCCTTGCGTGCGAAAAACCAACTGGCAATATGGTGAAGAGAGAAAAATGACATTCCCGGGAATTTAAAATTTATTCTCTGAACCCACTTAGGAAACTTTGGGAAAAGATATCTTACCTTTACACCCTTAAGGTGAGAATCATAATGCTCTTTGTTCTTCTTCCAATGCTCCTTCTCGATAATTACTAAAGCCTCTGCTTCAACACCTAATTGATTTAGCCTACGAATTGGCCAACCAATAAGTTTAGGAGCACTACCTGGGGCTATTTCGTCTATTAGAATTCCTACTTTCAAGATTACACCCCCTTAACGGTACGATTAAAAATAATTCCTTTAATGAAGTTACGTCCTTTTTTGCTAAAAATGACTAAAAAAAGATAAACAGTAAACTGGATAGAATTTGCAACTGGGTGATAAAGCCAGTATATATTTCTATCTCTCAGAGATAAATAAATGCTCTGCAATAATGGAATAAAAAATAACAAACTATACAGTACCCAAAAAAATAATTTTATTTTAAAATTATCGGTAAAAGCCCAATTCATATTACGGGTTTGGTGCTTGTCGGCCAAATGCTGGATAAAATTCCTTTGCCATTTTTTTATCCAATCTCCTAATTTAGCTACATGATGATGATATACGAAGGGTCCGTCAAAATAAGCTACCTTATCGTCTCCCTGCTCAATCATATACTGAAAAGCATCGTTATCACCTAAATAACCTTCTTGGGCCCAAATTTTTTTTATTTTCTCGGCTCGATAAGCTAGCCCATTTGCACCCCAGACTAGAGGTTTACGACAATTAACATTAAATTTAAAAAAACCTTTATCATCTACAAAAACTTCCTTTTTATATTTATCCAAATTTTTATTCAGAAACCAGTTAAGCGGATCGCTCTGGATTAATTCAAAATACTTATTAAGCGCATGATCACCTTCACCCGATACCAGCTTCCCCCACACAGCTGAAATATCTTGGTCATTGTTAAAAGTATCTACTACTTTATCTATCCAATCATTACCGGTCAATTCATTATCGGCAGCAAAAACTACTAAAAATTTTCCAGTTGCTTCTCTTACTCCTAATTGAACACCATATTCGGCTAATTTTTTCTCATTCTTCAGAATTCGGCAATTGTATGTAGACGCTATGGTCAAGGTAACGTCAGTAGAACCACCGTCTAAAACAAGAATCTCCACTTTATCCTGGAGATATTTTTGTGTCCTTATGCTCCTGAGACAAGTTTCTATATGCGAAGCAGCATTATAGGTAGGTATAATA
The DNA here is from genome assembly GCA_964590995.1 of uncultured Planctomycetia bacterium. GTDB lineage: Bacteria > Omnitrophota > Gorgyraeia > Duberdicusellales > 4484-171 > Susulua. The sequence continues at coordinate 1,403 of CAZPYY010000049.1, forward strand.
AAACTAATATCCATCAAATGATAATAAATCTATTGCCAAGATAAGGATTTTTTTATTCCTTCTGCGATAGCTTCCTTATCAGGTAAAACTATCTCTTCTAGGTGCCGCGAAGAAGGAATCGGAACCTCGTGAGATCCTACTCGAACTACCCGTCCATTAAGATATTCAAGACACTGTTCACTAATCTGACTACATACTTCTGCCCCAATGCCACCTACTTTTGGGCCTTCTTCAACGAATACGACTCGCCCGGTCTTCTTAACGGAAGACATTATGGTCGCGGTATCAATTGGCTTGAGGCTGCATAAATCAATAACTTCTATGCTTACCTCAGAACAAAGTTCATCGGCTACCTCAAAGCAGTAGTCAAGCATCTTTGAATAAGAAATTAAAGTGATATCCTTACCTTCTCTTAATATTCTGGCTTTATTAATATCAATTACTCCTTGGTCATTATCTAGAAATTCGCCTTCCTTGGGGTAAAGCATCTTATGTTCCATAAAAATAATTAAATCTTCACTTTTTATCGCTGCTTTAAGAAGATTTTTCGCGTCAGAAACACTATAGGGAGCAACTATCTTAACGCCAGGAATTCCCATAAATAGCCGCTCTAGACTTTGTGAATGGCTAGCACCATACCCTCTTCCTGCTCCGAAAGGAGTACGGATAACCATAGGAACTTTAATTTGTCCTCCATAAATGTAAGGTATCTTAGCGGCATGATTAATTATTTGATCACAAGCTAAAGCAATAAAATCCATAAACATAATTTCAACAACCGGGCGCATTCCTAACATTGCCATGCCAATAGCTACCCCAACAAAACTATTCTCAGATATCGGTGTATTAATAATTCTCTCTTTACTAAAATGCTTCCAGAGATCTCCGGTAACTCCAAAGGCTCCCCCTAAAACCGAAATGTCTTCGCCCAGTAGCACAACCTTTTCATCGCGCTGCATCTCTTCAAACAAAGCTTCGTATATTGCGCTTTTATAGCTTATTTTTCTTTTTTTCTTCATCTTATAATTCCCAAGAGAATACACCTTGCTTACCGATGTATTTAGCTGCCATTGCAAATTCACAAGCTCCTTCGATTAATTCCTTTGTCTCTTTCTTAGTCTTGTCTATATCCTTCTTAGAAAAACCTTGCTTTAAGAGGCTTTTCTCTAAAACAACTATCGGGTCTTTTGTTTTCCATTGGTCTTCTTCTTTACGGGTACGATATTTACGTACATCACTTTTGGAATGTCCGCAATACCTATAGGTTTTTGCCTCAATCAAGGTAGCTCCTTCGCCTCGACGGGCTCTATCAATAGCAATACTAACCGTATCTTTAACCGCTGCTACATCCATACCGTCTACTACTTCTCCGGGAATCCCATAACTTGCTGCCCTAGTAGCAATATCTTTTTTATTCATGCTCTGTTCTACAGAGGTAGACATGGCATATAGATTGTTCTCACAAATATAAACTACCGGAATTTTCCAAATGCTAGCCATATTCAGTGATTCGTGGAAGGTTCCTTGATTACTAGCTCCATCTCCAAAAAAACATAATATTACTTCCGGCCTCTTTTGTAACTTTAACGCCATACCAACTCCGGTTGCAATAGGAATTCCCCCGCCGGTAATACCGTTAGTTCCTAGAAACCCGAGTTCTAACGCACAAACATGTTGTGTTCCGCCCTTACCTTTACAATAACCCGGCTCTTTACCCATTATTTCACAAAGAAGACGCCTAGGATCACCTTCCTTTGCTAAAATATGACCATGCCCTCTGTGCGTACTGATAACAAAATCTGTCGGCTCAATAGCTTCCATTGCTCCGACCGCTACTGCTTCTTGTCCAATGCATAAATGAGCAGTCCCGGGAAGCATATCTCGGCTAAATAGCCAATCTAGCTTCTCCTCGAAATACCTAATTAGGAGCATTTTGGAAAAGTACTTAAGGTATGGTTTGATTTTATCTTCCACGTCTACTTTCACCGATTACTACTGCCGGTATTCCACTTACTAAAACATCACTTTCGATATTATTCATTACTGCTGAGCCGGGAGTAATAATAACATTCTCACCAATAACTACCGTAGAGTTTATGCTCGAACCAACCCCAACTAAAACATTATTCTTTAAGCAGACTATGCCCGAGAGGGTGCAACCCGGAGAGAGATGCGAGTAGGAGCCAATTTGGCAATCGTGGCAAATAACCACACCAAGGTCTACTATAACTGCATCGCCGATTTTAACTCCTGGACCTATTACTGCTCCAGCTTCAATAAACGTCCCCTCACCTATTTCGACATCATCAGAAACAATAGCTCTGGAATCAATAAGGGTCTTTATTTTAATCTGTGGTATTTTATCCTTTATTCTTAAAAAAACTTTCTTCCTTACCTCCGAATGAAATGATAAAACTACACCGCTAAATTCACTCCTCTTAAAAGCAGAAGATAACTCACCGAAACCTCCCAAAACCTTGTAGCTATGAATAACCCTACCTTTAAGTTCCGGATTATCATCTATAAAACCAACTATCTTAATTCCACTTAGCTTACTGATAATTTCTAAAGCCTGCTTGGCTCCTAAGCCTGCACCGTAAATCACCAGCTTTTCACAATTAATATAATCCTCTACATCTTTTGCCTCGATAACTTCTTTTTCGCCTTTAAAATGTTTGAGCAAATCTTCACTATTAAGATTACTCTCTTGGGCAATTCTTCTGGCTGCTGGAGACATTCTCATCTGCCCTTTTAGTGCTTTTTTATCTAGCTGGGCATCTCCCTTAAACCAGTCTTTCCAAGTCTGATCAGCATAGCTTTTCTCAACCTTAATGCTCTCTTCTTTCTTTATCTGTTTCTCTAAAGCACTTATATCCTCATCAGGCTCAGCAAGAATTGCAATTGTTTTTGTGATTGGTATCTCAGACCCTTCAAAGTATAAAATTTTTCTTAAAACTCCTTCATGCTCAGCTTCGACTTCAAACACGGATTTTGAAGTCTCTACCTCTACCACTACCTCTCCCTTGGTTAAACGTTCGCCTTCTTTCTTTAGCCATCCCAATATAATAGCCTTATCGATATTGGTCCCTAGTTTCGGTAAAATCACTTTATGCGCCATTTTTGCTCCTTTTTAACTTTACTAATTTACCGTCTTTTTTAAGGGACTCTTCTAAACCAACCATGACTCTTAATACTGAGAGTCCATCCCGACCGTCAGTTAAAGGTTTTGTCTTTCCCCTAATGCATTGAATAAAATGACTACATTCTTTCTTCAAGGGTTCCTTATGGCCGACTCGAGGGCAATAAACCTTACCCTCTCTTGTGATCATTTGAAACTCTTTAAAAGTATTATAATCCTGTTTAAAACACTTTTTTATTACTGACTTATCGTATATCTTTATTGGTTTATTGCCGGCCAAATCATCAAATACTGCCATTTGTTTATCACCAACAACCGTTATATCTCGCACCTTCCGCGGATCAAGCCAACTCACATGAACATGGGCAAACATATTTTTTGGATAAGTCATGGTCATAAAAGAGACGTCCTCAAAGCCATGGCTTAAGAAGCGTTTACCTCGAGCTGTAACATCAAGAGGTTGGCTGCCTAAAAGATAGGAGATAATATAGACATCGTGAAGAGCTAAATCCCACATTGAATTAACATCTTTACGTAAGGGACCTAAATTAGTTCTGCGCGAATATATGTAATATATTCTTCCCAACTTTTTAGCTTTAATAAGACTTTTTAATTTACATATTCCGGAATTAAATTTAAAAATATGTCCTACCATAAGTACTCGTTTTTTGCTCCGAGCAATATTGATTAATTGTTGGGCTTGTTTTGTAGTTTTAGCAATTGGTTTCTCAACCAAAACATGCTTTTTTCTTAACAAAGCCTGTTTAGTGAGTTTATAGTGAGTAACTGCAGGAGTAACGATAACTACTGCCTCTACGTCTTTATCCTTTAGGACTCTTAAAAAATTATTCGTTGTTATGATATCGGGGTAATTTTTCTGTATGCCTGTTAGCTTACGGTGGTCCAAATCACAAGCATATTTAACGCAAACGCCCTTTAGCTGGCTGAAATTTCTAACAAAATTAGGCCCCCAATGGCCACACCCTATAACAGCTATTTTAATCATAATTCTCCCTAATAAAATTCCTTTATAGTACTGGCAACCTGATTAATTTGAGCCTCAGTTAGCTCTGGATACATAGGCAGAGATAAAATTTCCTTGGAGAACTTTTCAGTTACTGGGAAATCCTCTGCTTTTAGGCCCAAACAAGAATAAGCACCTAACGAATAAATAGGAACCGGATAGTGGATTCCGCATTGAATATCGCTTGCCTTTAGATATTTTAGCAGCTCGTCTCTTCTCTTAGTCCTAACAACATATAAATGAAATACACTCCTACCCTGTTCATCTATCTCAGGGAGTACTAAATCGCCTAGGCCTTTAAGTTTCTGGTTATAAAGTTTAGCATTGGCAATACGCTTATTATTCCAATCTTCTAAGTATTTTAGCTTTACCCCTAACACTGCTGCTTGTACGGTATCAAGCCTACTGTTATATCCTATTGTGTCGTGATAGTATTTCTTAGGAGAACCATAATTCCTTATCATCTTAAGCTTTTGATACAGCTTCTCATCGGAAGTTACGACTGCTCCTCCATCACCATAAGCCCCTAAGTTTTTACCGGGATAAAAAGAAAAACATCCGATGACACCAAAAGAGCCTGCTTTTCTCCCCTTATAAGTTGCACCGTGAGCCTGAGCTGCATCTTCAACTACCTTTAACTTATGCTTATTAGCCAAAGAAAGTAACTTATCCATTTTAACTACGCGGCCATATAGATGAACCGGAATAATCGCTTTAGTTTTCGGGGTAATCTTCTCCTCTATTCTATCTAAATCTATATTGTAAGTGTCAAGGTCAATATCAACTAATACAGGCTTAGCTCCGGTATAGGAGATAGCAAGCGTTGTTGCGATAAAGGTATTAGCTGCAGTAATAACCTCATCACCGGCTCCTATATCAAGGACTTTTAAGGCAAGATGTAAGGCATCAGTTCCTGAGGCAACACCAATCGCATATTTAGTACTACAGAATTGCGCAAAAGCTTCCTCAAACTTCTCTACCGGCTCACCAAGAATAAAATTAGCCTGTTTTAAAACCTTATTTACTTCTTCCTTCACTTCGACTTCTATTACTTTATATTGAGCTTTTAAATCTACGAAAGGAATCATGATTAGTTTTAAGTTTTAGGTTATAAGTTTTAAGTTCCCTTCGTTATCTTTAATCCATTTATATATATCTTCCAATATCTTCTTCGCATCTCTTTTCGGTTTCCAACCTACATCCTTATTTACTTCTCTATTATCAGTTATATAAATAGCTAAATCTGCCGGGCGAGTCTCTTCTTCTAAACCAATATCAATCTTATTCTTGGTAATCTCTTCACATAACTTTGTGGCCTCAAGAAGTGATAAACTCACCTCTTTACCTCCGCCGACATTATAAGTTTTGCCATTAACCCTATCCATCGAGTTAATCTGTAAATCTATCAGATCAAAAAGATCATCAACATGGAGAAGGTCTCTTACTTGCTTACCATTGCCGCCAAAACCAATGTAGCTAAGTGACTTCTTAAAATAATGTTTTAGCATCCAGAAGGTAAATACACCCTGATCAACTTTGCCAAATTGCCAGGGACCAGCTATAACCGCACACCTATTGATTACTCCCTTTAAACCATACATTGCGATATATTCATTAAGGAGAATCTCCGAGCAGAATTTTGTTGCTCCATACATAGAACGTATTCCGGAAATAGGAAAATCTACGCCAATACCCTCTTCGGAAAAACCAACAATGTTATTACTCCCCGGCTCTTCCCAAACAAATCTTGTTTCATCCTCTTTAACTTTAAGCCGGTTGATTACATCATAAGGATATACCCTACTGGTTGAAAGAAATACAAGGTCAGCTTTGCTCTTACGAGCTGCTTCCAAACAATTAATTGTTCCCACAAGATTAGTATCGATTATATAGCGGGGGCTTTCACCATAGCCAGCTAAGACTGAAGGC
>CAZPYY010000050.1:0-7414 GCA_964590995.1 uncultured Planctomycetia bacterium
GCAAATCTCTTAGGAAGCTTCTTAGGAATTTTGCTAATAATTTAAGCTTTATCTATGAGAGAAGAAGCTAATAACCTTCTTGAAATTCTTGGAAGAAGCGTTTCTAAATTTCCTAAGCGAGTAGCTTTGGTTTTTGGTTCAAGAAAGATTACCTACCAGCAACTTAATAGTTCTTATCAAAAATTAGCGTCGGCTCTGCTTGATTTAGGGGTAAAGGAGTTTGACAGAATAGCTTTATGGCTGCCTAACTGTCCGGAATTTGTCTATTCTTTCTTTGCTGCTCTTTCTCTTAGAGCAACGGTTGTGCCAATTAATACTATGTTTAAGAGGGAGGAAGCTAGATTTATTATTGAAAATTCCCAGGCTAAGATTTTAATCTGTTCAGTAGATAAACTAGAGGATAGTGAAAATATCTTATCGCGCATTGATACCTTAGAACATATAATTTGCTTAAAGGGACATAAGGATAAAAATTTAGTCTCTGATTTTAGGCGCCTAATAGAAAATTACCAAGAACTTAATCAGCTAAGGCAGATAGAAGAAGATGATTTAGCAGAAATTGTTTATACCTCCGGTACTACCGGGAAACCTAAAGGTGCTTGCCTTACCCATAAGAACCTTATCTCAAACATTAAGGATTGCGCAAAGGTAATAAAGCTTACCAAAAGGGACTCCCTAATTTGTTTTCTCCCCCTTTTTCACTCATTCTCATCGACAGTATGCATGCTTCTTCCCTTATCCTGTGGAGCAAAAATTATAATCATGCGGTCAGTAAGGCCTTTTAAGAGGGTTATGCGGGCTGTTTTTAAATACCGGGTCACTATCTTTATTGGTGTGCCTTCACTTTATAATATCTTAAGTGAAGCAAAAATATCTCCTCTAAAAGCCTTATTAAATATCTTTATTAATCCGGTAAGGTTATATATATCAGGAGCAGCAGCCTTACCAGTGAGCGTCTGCAAAAAGTTTGAGAAGAAGTTTCATCGTCCATTGCTTCAAGGTTATGGTTTAACTGAAGCTTCACCGGTAGTCTCTATGAGCCCAATAGGGCGAAGGCGAAAGTTAGATTCTATTGGATTAGCAATGCCTTCGGTAGAGGTAAAAATAGTTGATAAGCAAGGTAAGCAATTACCTTCGGGAGCAATAGGTGAGCTTTTAGTTAAGGGCCCGAATGTAATGAAGGGTTATTACAACTTAGAGGAGGAGAATAAAAAAGCTTTAAGAGAAGGGTGGCTATATACCGGAGATTTAGCTAAGATAGATAAGGAGGGTTTTATCTATATTATCGGCCGCTCCAAAGAGATGATTAATGTCCGGGGTTTTAATGTTTATCCTCGGGAAATCGAAGATATACTCTATCACTACCCCAGGGTAAAAGAGGCAGCTGTCATCGGAGTTAGCCATCGACATAGAGGAGAGGTGCCAATAGCTTTTATAGTCGGCCAAGGTCAGTTACAAGAGAGGGAAATTATCGAACACCTGCGAGCTAATTTAGCTCCTTATAAGGTGCCTTTTAAGGTAATATTTAGAGACAGTTTACCCAAGAATCCTACTGGTAAAATATTAAAGCGAGAGCTACAAGAAGAAGTAAGAGGAATTTTTAAGTGAAAAAACCGTTTCAAATTGTATTTGATGATGATTATCTAATTGTGGTTAATAAGATAGCCAAGGTTTTAATCCAGGCTTCTAAAGGAGAGGCGAACTATACCCTAACCTCACTCCTTCAGCGAGAGAGAGGGTATAAGGTTTTTCCTTGCCATCGCCTAGACCGAGAAACTACTGGTTTGGTAATTTATGCTAAGAGTCTAGAAATTCAGAGAAAGATCACCGGTCAATTTAGACGCCGAGAGGTTAAGAAAAAGTATATTGCTTTTGTTAAGGGGAACCTTAAAAGAAGAAGAGGAGTTTGGGAGGGTAAGATTATTGACCGGGAGGGTAGAAATTTTGGTGAGAAGAGCAGGTATGCAAAGACCTTTTACAGGGTTTTAAAAAATTTTTCAGGCTGGAGTATCTTGGAGTTATCTCCAATAACCGGACGGACCAATCAGTTAAGAATACAATTGGCAAAGATTAATCACCCGATATTAGGGGAGGATAAGTACGCTTTTCGCCGCGATTTCAAGGTTAAGTTTAAACGCCTAGGTTTACATGCTTTTTACTTAAGCTTTACCCACCCGGTAAGCAGGCAAAAGGTTACTTTAGAGATAGATTTGGCTATAGATATGAAGGGATTTTTAGATCTTTTCCAAAAAGATGGTATAATCTAGGCAGGAAAAAATAGGATGAAGAAGAGAATATACTACCATGATACTGATGCTGGCGGTGTAGTTTACTATGCCAACTATCTTAGGTACTTTGAAGAAGCTAGAACAGAACTACTTAGGAAAAAAGGCGTAGATATTAGCAAATTAGCAGAGGCAGGAATTCTCTTTGCAGTCAGAAAGGTCGAGATTGATTATAAGGCCCCGGCTCGCTACGCTGATACTTTAACTATCACAGCTTCGATAAGTAAGGTAAGGAATGCAACTTTAGAGTTTACCCAGAGTATAAATAGAGGAGATCAAATCTTAGTTAAGGCTAAGACCCAATTAGTCTGTATCAATAGTAATTTTGCACCACAAGCTTTCCCTCAAGAGGTAGACCAATGCCTAAGAAAAGAGTAATTTATAATCTCTTTAACAAGAGTAAGGATTATTTAATTGCCTCAAAAGCTCTGGTAGCTGATAATTTTCTCTTACGCCTTAGGGGACTTATGTTTAGAAAGAGCTTGAATGAGGAAGAAGCTCTTATTTTTTACCATACCCCTTCGATCCATACTTTTTTTATGCATTTTCCTATAGAGGTGGTATTTTTGAACCAAAAAATGCAGGTAGTAGAAATCTATGAGGAGTTAGGACCAAGAAGAATAATTTTCTCTACTTCTGCTTCTATAGCTGTGGAACTTCCCGCTCACAAGACCTCTAATAAGACCTTGGAAATCGGCGACATCTTAGAATTATCTCCTAAAGTGCTCTAGCCCGGGTAAATAAAGGCCTAAATCTAAATTGTATTGACTGAAAGCCTATTTTAGTTTAATATAAGCTTACATTTAGAGGCTTTTTTTAGGTATATATTATATAGGAGAAGTTATGTCTAAAGGAGTAAAGGTAGCAGTATTAGGGGCGACTGGGTTTACCGGAGAAAAATTAGTAGAAATTCTACTTGGTCATCCCCAGGTAGAGGTTACTTATTTGGCTTCGCAAACACCTAAAGGCGTGGCCTATAAAACACTGTTTCCCAATTTTGCCAGCAAGACCGAAGCTATTTGTGAACCTCTTGATATTAAGAAGGCTCTTGGTAAGAGTGATTTTTTCTTTCTCTCTCTGCCGCATACAGTTTCTATGGAGTTTGTTCCTAGTCTGCTTGGGGCTGGCAAGAGGGTAGTAGATCTCTCTGCGGATTACCGGCTTAAGGATGCTGCTCTATATCAGAAGTATTATAATACTTCTCATAAAGATCAGGAGAATTTAAAGGAAGCGGTTTATGGGTTGGCTGAAATTTATAAGGATAGGATTTCCAAAAGCAATCTGGTGGCTAATCCTGGTTGCTACCCTACTTCAATTATTTTAGCACTTTTCCCTCTGCTTAAAGAAGCAGTGGTAGAGGGTAAGATTATCGTAGATTCTAAGTCAGCAATTAGCGGAGCTGGCCGCAAGACAGCTTTAAAATACCAAGACATGGATGTTCCCAATAATTTTTGGGCTTATAAACCCTTTATCCATCAACATACGCCGGAGATATTAAGCGTATTAGAAGAGGCAAGCCGAGAGAGCATTGATCTTTCTTTTATTCCCCATGTTGCCGGGATGAAAGCTGGTATATATTCTACAATCTACCTTAATTTTAATAAAAAGGTTAGTAAGGAAGAGATTAAGAATATTTATCAAAAACACTATCAAGGCTCCTCATTTGTGCGGATAAAGCAAGATTTACCGAAGTTAAGGGATGTAGTAGATACAAACTTTTGCGATATTGGATTTGCTTTGAATTTGTCAGATAAAGAAGCGGTTTTAGTCTCTTGCATTGATAATCTTATCAAGGGTGCAGCTGGCGCAGCGGTACAGAGCATGAATATAATGTTAGGCTGGGATGAAACTGTAGGGTTATTATGAGGATACCAAAAGGATTCCTGCTTTCAGGAATACATTGCGGGATAAAGAGGAAGAAGTTAGATTTAGGTTTAATCTACGCTCAAAAACCTTGCAAGGTTGTTGGTGTATTTACCGCTAATGTTAATCCGGCATATTCGGTTACTTTTTGCAAGAAGAATATCAACAACCCGATAAAAGCAATCTTGGTAAATAGTGGCAATGCTAATTGTTACTCCCACAAAGGTGGTTTAAAGGATACTGAAGATATCGCTTCAAAGTTAGCAAAAAAGCTGGGAACAAAGACTTCCAATATACTTTTTGCATCTACAGGCATTATTGGTAAAAAACTACCCAAAGATAAGGTTGTAAAGGGCTTCGGGAAGTTGATAAAGAAATTAGGCAAGAATGTCAGTAATTTCTCTCAAAGTATTCTTACTACTGATACCTTTGCGAAGATAGCTAAGGCAAAAGTTGCTAAAGCCACCATATTAGGTTTTACTAAAGGAGCGGGAATGATTTCTCCTAATATGGCTACGATGTTAGGTTTTATTATTACTGATGTTGATATACCTCAAGGCCTATTTAAGAAAATAGTTAAAGAGGCAGTGGATTCAAGTTTTAACTCTATAAGCGTAGATGGTTGCATGAGCACTAATGATACACTATTGGTTGCTTCGAGTAAAAAAGTTCCTTTAAGAGGCAAGTTTCAGACAAAAGCATTTAGCCAGAAGCTAAAAGAAGTTTGTCTTAAGCTGGCTAAGATGATTGTTAAGGATGGTGAAGGAGCAAGTAAATTTGTCGAGATAGAGATAAAGGGTGCTAAAAGTAGCATTGAGGCTAAGAAGGCTGGTATGTCTTTAGCAAATTCTCCACTCTTTAAGTCTGCTCTTTACGGAGCTAATGCTAATTGGGGTAGGGTTATTTCAAGCTTAGGTCAGGCTGGCATTAAAGTCGGAGAAAATATATCTATTAAATCTACATCTTTGAAGAAAAAGGAAGTAAAGATAATTGTAGATTTAAAGAGGGGTAAAGTAGGGGGAAGAGTATATACCTGTGACTTAACTCCGGGATACGTTAAAATTAATGCCAAATATAGTTAATATAGTTTATCTGGTTTGTTTAGTTTTTTGTTAATTTGATTTTAAGAATAATAACTATATGGACTATATAAGAACAATACAAACTATATAAACTAAATTAGGAGAAAAGATGGTACAAGAAGCCATAAAAAAAGCTGATGTTTTAATTGAAGCTCTGCCTTACATAAAGAACTTTCATAAGAAGATATTTGTTATCAAGTATGGCGGTTCTATTCTAGGCGAGGAAAGGGTTCGCAAATGCGTTCTCGCAGATATTGCTTTCTTAAGGTTTGCTGGTATAAGGCCGGTTATTGTTCACGGCGGAGGGCCTAACATTACCGAAGAGCTAAAAGAGCGCAAAATTGTAACTGAGTTTGTAGAAGGCATGCGGGTTACTAATAAGGCTACCTTAAAGGTAGTTGAGAGTGAGCTTGATAAGTTGAATGATCTAATTGCTGAGGAGGTAAGCAGCCATGGCGTTAAGGCCTGTAAGTTTAAGGGAAAGAGCAAGCTTTTAGAGGTCGTTAAGAAAAAAAGCAGTGTCAATTTAGGTTTTGTAGGCGATGTGGTTAATTTTGACCGTAAAAGGTTAGAAGCAGCTTTTGAAGATAGCATCCCAGTAATTTGTCCTATGGGTTTCTCAAGCGAGGGCTTAGCTTATAATATTAACGCTGATGAGGTTGCTTTTTTCTTAGCTTCTAAGCTTAAAGCTGAGAAGCTGGTTCTTTTTACGAATGTTTTGGGAGTAATGCGTGATCATAAGAATGAGGAATCTTTAATCTCTACGATGACAGTTGAGGAGATTGAAGGGTTAATTGAAGCAGAGATTGTCGACGAAGGCATGATTCCTAAAGTAAGGGCGGCAGCAGCAGCAATTGGGGCTGGAACAGGCAAAGCCCATATTGTTGATGCTAAAGTACCCCATGCCCTTCTTTTAGAAATATTTACTGATAAGGGGATTGGTACAGAGATTGTAAGGTAGTTAGAGGATGAATATTAAAAAATTGTTTGAGGATTATAGTTTAAACACTTATACCCGGTGTGGTCCGGTATTTGTTAAGGGCAAAGGAAGCTGGCTCTGGGATGATAGGGGAGACCGGTATTTAGATCTCTTTCCAGGTTGGGGAGTTTCTATCTTAGGCCATGCTCACCCTAAAGTAGCTGAAGCTATAAAAGAACAGGCTAAGAAGTTAATTCATCTTCCCAATAACCTTTATTTTAAGGAACAAGTTTTATTAGCTCAGGAAATTACCGAGAAAAGCTTTCCATCTAAGGTTTTCTTTGCTAATTCCGGAGCTGAGGCTGTAGAGGGAGCGATTAAATTCAGCCGGCTCTTTGGTAAGGGCAAGAGGTATGAGGTAATTTCGATGAAGAACTCTTTTCACGGCCGGACCTTTGGAGCGCTTTCAGCTACTGCTCAAGAAGTGTATAAGAAGCCCTTTAAGCCGATTCTGCCTGGCTTTAAAGTTGCTAAGTTTAATGACTTTGAGAGTTTTAAAAAGCAAGTTACTCCTAAGGCCGTAGCGGTTATTTTAGAATTAATCCAAGGAGAGGGCGGAATAAATGTTGCCGGTAAGGAATATATTCGCAAATTAAAGGAGTTCTGTAAGAAGAGAAAGATTCTTATTATTATCGATGAGGTTCAGACTGGTATGGGTCGGACTGCTAAGCTATTTTGCTATCAAAATTACCACTTGGTGCCGGATATATTAATTCTATCTAAAGGTCTAGGTGCCGGAGTACCAATATCAGCTTTAGTAGTTAAGAAGAAGATAGCCGACATAATAAAGCCGGGTATGCATGCTTCAACTTTTGGCGGTTCTCCCTTGGTAAGTAAGGCATCTCTGAAGGTGTTTAAGATTATTGAAGAGGAAAAACTTATTAAGAACGCTCAGAGTAAAGGAAGTTATCTCCTGAAGCATCTCTATAGGTTGAAGAAAAAATTTCCTTTTATTAAAGAGGTTCGGGGTATAGGTCTTATGACTGGTTTAGAGCTTGAGATTGATTCTTACCCGATATTCTTAGAGTGTTTGAAGAAGAAGTTACTGATAAACTCTACCCATAAGAAAGTATTGCGGATTATGCCAGCTCTAAATGTTACTAGGCTTGAGTTAGATAAAGGATTAAAGATTTTAGAAGAAGTCTTAGCAAAAGTTAAAATTAAATAGAGGATTTTAAAATGAGTCATTTTGTTTCCCTAAAATA
>CAZPYY010000051.1:0-7189 GCA_964590995.1 uncultured Planctomycetia bacterium
AATTGAATTAACCGATTAGCATAGTAGACCGAAGCTAGGGCTCCTTGGCCTACTATTGAAACCAGAGAAGAAAATATGGTATCGATAAATACACTTAGATGATAAACAATACTAGACCAAATCCTGGGAATAAATAGCTTTAGCATTCGGATGACTTCACTTTCTTTTAGAGATTTAAAGAAGTTGAATCTCAAGATAAAGCCTTCCCTCTTTAGAGAAATAAAAGGGAAAATCAATTGGATTAAGCCGGCAACCAATACACAGATAATAAGGATATAACCCTCATGGGACCGGCTAAAAAATATTATCCCGACGATAAAAGAAATATTTAAAAAGACCGGGTTTATAGCCGGAATGAAGAATTTTTTCAGCGAATATAGGAGAGAAATAATATTGGCTGAGAGGCCGATAAAAAAGAGATAGATAAAGGTTATCCGGGTAAAAGATACAGCCAAATTAAATTTGAAACTTTCAGCAATGAACCCCGGGGCAATAAGAATAACCAGGAACTTGGCAAAGATAATACCTAGGATGGTCGCAACAAAAAGGACAAGTGTAAAAAGAGAAAGCAGGTGGTTACCTATCTCAAATATTCTCTCTTTATTGCCTTGATGTTCAGAAAGGACCGGTGTAGCTACCGAGTCAGAGAAGCCTTCGGCAAAAACGCTCCTAAATATATTAGGCAGGCGAAAAGATACAATAAATGCCTCAAGAACCCCAGTGGTACCGAAGAAATTAGCAATTAATATATCCCGGATAAACCCTAGCACTCGCGAGGATAATGTTCCTAAACCCAATATATAGGTATTCTTTATGACTCTCTTAAGCATAAATCTTATCTAAAAAAAGGCTTGACATTATTGTAGTATTTCTATAAAATCATCCCTAAACCAAGGAGGAATCATGCCCCAAAGAAGAACAGCAAAAAAAGACTTAAGGCAAAATAAAAAAAGACGGCAAAGGAATTTAGAGATCAAGCAAAGCGTAAAAGAAGCAATAAAAAAGCTTAAAAAAGCTGTAGACTCTAACGATGCTTCAACCAGGGGAAAAGCCCTAACAGAAGTATATAAAATTCTCGATAAAACCGCATCTAAAAAAATAATTCACCGAAATAAAGCATCTCGGAAAAAAAGTCGTCTTGCTAAGCTACTGAAGAAAACTACCTCTAAATCTTCTTAAAACTTACCTTAAGCAAAATCCTAAAGTGTCAATGAGCAGATTAACTCTGCTATTTAGAACTCAAACACTATTCAATGGGGCCTGAGAACTCTTACTAAAAGTAACTCAATAACTAGGCGAGAATCCAGGCCTTTTTCTTTTATCGCCCGATCTGCCTCCCACAAATATTTAAAATATCTATCTTTCTCGGTAGGATTTTTAAGGAAAGAAAACTTTCTAACTAAGATTCCTATAATCTGCGGTCCTAATATTTTATCTTTGGAACCACCGGCAAATAGCTTCTCAAGAATATACACCGAAGCTGCCAGATCGTTCTTCCTCAGACTAGCTATAAAATCCTCTATCGTAGCCTTGCCCTTGGTTGAAACTACCCTGAATAAAGCCGCTCTTTTTAAAACCGAGACAAAAAATTCATCATTAGTAAACCGCTTATCTTTTTGAAACTGGTAGTAATCTTTATCGGTCTCAAAGATAAGGTAATTGTTCGATAGTATCCTCTTTAAATTATCAAAAAGGAATTTCCTTGCTGCCGAAGGTAAATCCTGAGAGTTCTTAAAAACCGCTATTTTATTCTTTTCGAAAGAAGTGGTAAAAAGCTTTTCTCCTAAATCCTTAGGCTTTGCTTCTTTGCTGTAGAAGGTAAGAACATTAAGCGACGAAGTTTTCCCCTTTAGTATTCTTTTCTTTATATTCTCTACCGCATGCTGGCGCTGCAAAAAATTAGTTCCCGAAATTAAAAAAACTCTTTCTCTGATGTTTACCATTCTTCTGTAACTGCCTCACATATTCTTCTTGCCGTATCATCTATTAAATCCAACTGAGCAGCACTTTCACTCTTTTGATTAGCCCCAGTAAGATAATAAGTAGTTTCTCCGGTAACGTTCTTATCCTTCAATACTTTTCCATCGCCGGATGTAAGCTTTACATGAGTATGCAGACGCAAGCGCTGCTCACTTACTGCATCGCTGTCAGTATAACGCAGGGTCTCTCTGCTGTAGTCATTCACTGTACAAACAAGTTTTAAAGCACTCGGGTCTTCGCTTACTACCTTAAGATTTCCGTCGATGTTGAACTTACTAACTATCTCATTAGTCAATCTGTTCTCAATCAAAATAGGGAAACTCGTATAGTCTGAGTATTTTCTGCTCTCAGAAGTAATATCTATCTTGTTTATTACCGGTTTAATTATTATTGTATCTTCGGTATAAATAAAACCTCGCGTGGTATATCCACAACCAACTACAATAAGAAGTAATAAGACTGAAAAGTTTTTCATCACTTGCCTCCTGCAATTTTTTTGTACAATATGTGGTTGAGATCCGATCTCAACCGGCTTTACCAAAACCAGAACTTCTTTTTGTTTTTCTCTCTTTGCTCCCGCTTCTTCCTTAGTTTCTCCTCACGTAAAGCTTTCTTTCTAGCTCTAGCCTCTTCCCTTCTCTTTAACTTCTCTTGACGCTTCTTTTCTTCAAGTTCTCTCTTCTTTCTTATTTTTTCCTGCTTCTTCTGAATTTTTTCTTCTCGGCGTTCCTGCTTTCTTGCTATTTTTTCCTCTTTCTTCGCAATTGACACTTCTTTCTTTTCTTTCTTCTTTAATTCACTTTTTGTAATGTTTTTCCGAACTAACCCCTCTAATTCCTCAATTCTCTCTACGGCAAGATCGTAATAATCACTGTCAGGATAATTCCTAACTACTTTTTTATAGTAGATTATACCACTCTTGTATTGATCCTGGTTTTCATAAAACTGACCGGTATCAAACACTTTTTTTGCCTCTTTATTTCTTAAAACTTTAAGTTGGCTCTCTGCCTCAGAGGAAATCTTTGCCTCAGGATGATCTTTTATAAACTCATCAAGCCTACTTGTTGCTTCCTGAAGGTATGAAGAATCATAATCAGCGCCAGGGAATGCCTGTGATGTTGCTAATGCTAATTGGTACTTTGCTGGTGCAGCCCACTCACCGTCTGAATAATTATCTATGACTTTCTGGAAAGCTTCCCGGGATTCCTCATAGCGACCCAATTGAAGAAGTATCATCCCTAATTTATATTGGGCTCGAGGTGCATATTCTGAGTATGGAACTTTATTGACGATTCCTCTGAATATCTCAATTGATGGATGTTCTACAAAATCATAAAGAGATAAGCCTAACCACTCCTTACGCTCCCGATTCAAAAAGTACTCTCCGATATTATACTCCCTCTCCACCACCTCGTTTATTCGCTGGCTATTAGGATAAGAATCAATTAGTTTTTGATACTCTAGGAAAGCACCATAAGGTTTATCAAACTTCTCTAGACATCTAGCTAAGTAATATTGAGCCTCAGCAGCCTCCTTAGCATCAGGATAGTTTACTAGAAGCTTTTTGAATTCTTCATAGGATTCCTTAAATTTATCCTCTTCGAAGTACTTTAGAGCCTGTTTATATTGAAGGTAAGGTGTAGCCAGGGCTGAATATTTAGGATTTTTCCACTCTTGGGTCTTCGGAGACCATATCCAAAAAGAGTAGGCATCAAAGGAAAAAAGAAGTAAAATCAAAAGGATTATGCTCTTTCTCATAGAAAAAAACTATATCAGAAGCCTTCTTTCTTGTCAAACCATTAAATGTCTTGCTTTTTCCCCTAAGATTTGGGCAGGATTTTCTTATTTTTAAGGACAAAACAAGCAAAAATTACTCCAAGAATAAGGTAATAAATGGCTATACCCTTGAGAGAAAAATCATAGGAAATGAAAGAAAATTTTATCGAACCAAGGACTTGCACCAGGTTAATAAAACCCGATATAAGCAGAGATAAGACTTCTCCTAAAGATTGGGCCAAAAACCTAAGAGGGGAAAGAATTAGCAAAAGGAAATTAACCCCTAGGATAAAGGTAAAAAAAGGAATCAAAACAACATTATAAAAGATATTTAAGATATATATTTTCCCAAAATAATAAGAGACCAGAGGCGTTAGAAAAAGTGTTACAAAGAGGGAGCAAAAGAAAATCTGCTTTAAGTAGTGTAGCGCAGCTATCTTAACCGGCTTTACATTAAATACTTTGAAACTCAAAATTATGGCAAAGACAGAAATAAATGACAATTGGAATCCAATCGCAAAGAGGGATGAAGAATCCAGAAACAAAGCAATAAATCCGGCTAAGGCTAAAGAGTTTAGCGCATTGGTCTTTCTTTTAAAGAAAAAACTAAAGGCAAATACCGAATACATGGTAACAGCTCGCAAGGTAGAAGAGCCAGCTCCGGTAAGAAAAGTATAAAAATAAAGAAAAACTAAAGAGATAATAAGAGAGTCTCTGAACTTTACATTAAAAAACCTTAATGTAAAGAATAAGATCAGCGAAGTAAGCCCCAGGTGTAATCCGCTTATAGCTAGTAGGTGAGATACTCCAGCATTGGAAAATATCTCTCTTTCTTCACCTAAAAGTTCCTTTCTTCCTAAAAATACTCCGCTCAAAAATCTATATCCTCTATCTGAGCAATTTTCCTTTAAAAGATTAAGAATGTAATTCGATGATTTTCTGGTAAATTGAGCCCAAGTTCCTAAAGATAACTCTTGAAGGCTAGTATCCTTTTTGATGTTTAAAGAGTAGTATGAATAACCACAGTATCTTCTCTTAACTAATTTACCTTCCAATTGGTAGCAGCTTAAATAATCCATGCTCTGGGTATAATCACTAACCTTTACCTTAAGCTTTAGGGGGTGAGAATTTATCTTTCTTATCTGGGCAGTAAGGGTATTTCTCGTAGCTCCTTCTTTAGGCAAAGAGATAACTTTCAAAGTAATGGTGCCCTCTTTTCTGATAAATTTATCGATAGCCTGTTCAGAATGAGATGAATGCCATAGAGCTCCTAAAGAAAAAAAGAAGATCAAAATAAAAATATCCGAGAGAAAAAGCTTGCGATAGCGGTAGAAGATGTAGACGAGACTAAGAGCAATTAGAGAGAGGCTAAGAAAGATAAAAGGAGAAGCGAGAAAATTCCCAAGGATAATTCCTAGACAAAAGCAGATAAAAAGAAAAAAGTTTAGAAGACCTGCAAAATTTATCTTTCGCATCGGCAATTGTTTAATTAAAAGTAATATATTTCTTTATGGCTTCTATTTTTTTATCGCCAATGCCCTTAACCTTTTTTAAATCTTCTAAATCCTCGAAAGATCCGAATTGATTACGATAATCAATAATTCGGCGAGCAATTATTTCTCCTATACCTGGAATGCTCTTTAAGTCTTTGGGAGTTGCCGCATTAATATTAACCGGCTTGCTAAGGCCGGTATTTTTAAATATAACAGCCTTATCTCTATCAGAAGATAGACCTTCTCCGATAGCGTTTAGATTTAGAATTCTTAAAACGCTACCTGCTAAAATCAGAATTCCTATAAAGATGAGGACTTTTCTTTCTTGGTGGGTAAGGGAAAACATAAAAAGTTAAAATGTAAAGTTAAAAGCTAAAAACTATAATTCAAAATTAAAAACTTATCAATTTTTCGCTTTACGCTTTTAGCTTTTCGCTTCCTAAACTACAATATTAACTATCTTTTTTTCGATGTAGATCACCTTTTTTGGCGGTTTTGAAGAGAGCAGTTTTTGGACCTTATCTTGGGCTAGAGCTTTTTCTTCTACTTCCTCCTTTGACCAGTTAACATTAATTAGTAATTTATCTCTTACTCTGCCATTAACAAGTATAGCAATCTCTACTTCTTCTTCCTCCAAATACTTCTCATCCACCTTTGGCCAAGTTCTACTTAAAACAGAGGGCTTATTACCTAAAATCTCATTAACTTCTTCACTAACATGGGGAGTAAAAGGTGCCAACAGTAGAAAAACACTATCAACTGCTTCCTTAAGAACATCTTTTCTTAAAGATCCTTCATTTAACCCTTTATAAGTCTGGTTCACTAACTCCATAATCCTACTTATGGCTGTGTTAAATTGAAAGTTACCCTCTAAATCCCGAGTTACATCTTTAATGGTAGAGTGTATTTTCTTGGTAAGTTCTCTTTCGGCTGTATTAAGTTCTCCTGAGGCACCCTCTTCGTTGCCTTCAGCTAAAGTATCTACTAAACGCAGAGCTCTTTGAATGAATCTCCAAACTCCTTGTAAGCCTTCATCCTGCCACTCAGCATCTTTTTGAGGCGGACCCATAAATAAAATATAAAGCCGCATCGTATCAGCGCCATACTTATCGAGGATATAATCAGGCGTAACAACATTCCCCTTTGACTTAGACATCTTAGCCCCATCCTTAACAATCATCCCCTGGGTAAATAATCTCTTAAAAGGTTCGGGAAAATCAATCATTCCTTCACTCTTGAGGAATTTACTAATGAACCTTGAATACATAAGGTGTAAAATAGCATGCTCTACTCCTCCAATGTATTGGTCTACAGGAAGCCACTTATTAACATCTTTACTTACAAAAGGTGCTCTCTTCTCTTTGGGAGATATGTAACGTAGATAATACCAGCTAGAATCAACAAAGGTATCCATAGTATCAGTCTCACGCTTAGCCGGGCCGCCACACTTCGGGCACTTAGTCTGCATAAACTCCTCTATACAGGTTAAAGGAGACTGGCCAGTAGGTAAAAATTCCTTAACCTCAGGGAGTAAGACTGGTAAATCTTTCTCAGGTACTGGCACTTGGCCGCAATCCGGACAATAAACAATAGGAATTGGTGCTCCCCAATAGCGTTGACGGGAAACCAACCAATCTCTTAATCTATAGTTAAGAGCTCTTTTTCCTATTCTATGAGATTCCATATAGTCAGCAATTTTTTCCTTTGCTTCTTCAGAACCTAAACCATCGAAATGACCGGAGTTAACCAAAACTCCCTCGCCTTCAAAAGCATCTTCAATTTCTGAGCCGGAACCATCAGAGCCAGGGTCTCTTATAACTTCTCTTACTGATAACTTATACTTTCGGGCAAATTCTAAATCTCTGCTGTCATGAGCTGGAACACACATTATTGCTCCGGTACCATAACCAACAAGAATATAATTAGCAATCCAAATAGGA
>CAZPYY010000052.1:0-7062 GCA_964590995.1 uncultured Planctomycetia bacterium
TTGTTGGTGATGATTGGATAGATCTAGGTTTAATCGAGAAGGTCGGGGTATCGGTGGCAGTGCCTGATGCGCCTCTAGCAGTTAAGCGAGCAGCTAAGTATATTACTAAAAGAAAAGGCGGAGAAGGAGCAGTGAGAGAGGTAGTAGACTTAATTTTTAAGGCTCAAAATTCAGAGAAGAAGATCTATAAAATCATTAAGAATCCTCGCTAAGCAGTTGACTTTAAGGTGTAGTTTGATATATTAATATGTTTTTAAGAAACCTAATTTTAATTACCCTTCTTTTGTCGTTTGCAGCTATGAATATTCAGGCTTATTCACAACAGAAAATTAAGGATTTTTACCTTTCTAACTTCAAAGATGATGGCACCCAAGATTGGGAGGTAAAAGGAAAATTCGCTACTATACACGATAATTATGTAGACATTGACGAGATGGAGGCAAATTACTACGCAAAGGATGACACGATTTTAATTACCTCCGATGAAGCAAAATTGAACAAAGAAAACATGGATGTTTATCTTAAAGATAACGTCCACATAGAGAATAAAGAAGGGGCAACTCTAGAGACTGATTCTTTGAATTGGCAGAGAGAACAGAATCATATCGAGACCGATGATCGGGTAAAGACCACCCGGGATTCGATGCAGATAGAAGCGGCCGGCCTTTCGGCCGATACTCAGCTTAAAAAAGCTGCTTTTAAGAAGGATGTGAAAGTGACACTTCCCGACCAAGAGAGTGAGGAAGTTACTACAGCGGTTTGCAGTGGCCCCCTAGAGATTGAATACAACGAAGGAAAAGCAATCTTTAATAAGGATGTAGTGGTTACTAACCCTCACGGCAAGCTATATTCAGATAAGGCTACTTTATTCTTCGATACCGAGAATAAAGAAATAACAAAGATTGTTTCTGAAGGGAATGTTAAGATAGTACGCGGTAATAACGTTACTTTTTCGCAAAAGGCAACTTATTTAAGTAAAGAACAGAAGATTACCCTTGAGGGTAGGCCCAGGGTAATTTATTATCCTGATAGTGAGGAAGATTTTAATCTTTTTAAGTAATGCGGCTTTTAGAAGTTAATGATTTAACCAAATCCTATGGCAATAAGACAGTGGTAAAAAGTGTGTCTTTATCAGTGAAGAGGGGGGAGGTGGTAGGTTTGCTTGGCCCTAACGGAGCAGGTAAGACTACTACTTTCTATATGGTGGTGGGAATCATCTCTCCTGATGCTGGTCAGATATTATTTGATAACTTAAATATTACCTATACCCCTATTCATATACGCGCCAAATTTGGTATTGGTTATCTCTCCCAGGAGCCGTCGGTTTTTAGAAAACTTACCGTAGAGGAAAATATTATGGCAATTTTGGAGACTTTACCCCTGCAACGCGTAGAACGCCTAAGGCGCCTTGATGAGTTATTAGAAGAGTTAGATATCTCACATTTGCGAAAGAGCAAGGCTTATACCTTAAGTGGCGGGGAGACGCGGCGTTTAGAGATTACCCGAGCTTTGGTAACTAATCCTTCTTTTCTTCTTTTGGATGAACCTTTCTCGGGAATTGATCCTATAGTAGTTGGTGAAGCAAAAGAGATAATTGCTGATTTGAGAAATAAAGGAATGGGGATTTTGGTAACTGACCATAATGTGCGAGAGACCCTTTCGATAACCGATAGAGCTTATTTGATTTCTGAGGGGAAAATTTTGATTTCTGGAACATCGGACGATCTGATTAATCACGAAAAAGCCAGGGAGATATACTTAGGAAAAGATTTCAAGATGTAAATTTTTTAGCAAGATTTTAAGATTTAATCAAAGGAGAAACGATTAGGATGCGAGTAGAGGTAAAAAAGCTAGATAAGTTAAAACGAACAGTTAAGGTAGAAGTCGAGGGAGAAGAATTCTTAAAGGAAAAGAATGAAGTTTATAGCAAGAAATCCAAGGACCTTAGAGTTCCGGGATTTAGGCCCGGAAGCGCGCCTTTGGATGTTCTCGAGAGGCATCATAGTAAGTTTTTAAAGGAAGAGTTGCTAAAGGAATCCTTGCCGAATTTTTATCGCAAGGCTCTAGAAGATAAAAAAATATTACCGGCAGGCATGCCGCATGTCTATGATATCAAACTCACCTCTGATGCTTTGTCTTTTTCTGCAGATTTTGAAGCCAGACCTGAAGTAGAGGCAAAGGAGAGTTTCTACAAAGGGATAAAGATTAAGGATAAAAATTGTGAAGTAAAGGAAATTGAAATCGAAAAAGTATTAACTAACCTAAAAGAAGGGATCAAGAAAGTGATCAACAGGGATTTAGGAGACGACGATTTGGCTAAGTGGGCTTCTTATCCTGAGGTTAAGTCTTTAAAGGAAGCAATAAGAGCTCAGCTTTTTATCGAGAAATCAAGAGAGCGTCGACAGAAGGTAGACAGTCAAGTCCGGGCCCATCTGCTTAAAGCATTTAAGGTGGATTTGCCTAAAGATGAAGTTGCCCGGCACCATCAGGAGTTAATAGATAGAGAAACCCATAACTTGCAGCGCCGAGGTGTTCCTCAGGAAGATATTGATAAGTATAAGAAGGATTTGGAAGAGAAGCTGAAATCAGCGGCTGAGGAAGATCTGAAATTATTCTATATTTTAGAAGCAATCGCCAAGAATGAGGGGATAAAAGTAGATAATAATCTAGGTGAGGTTGCTTTAGGATTTGTTTTAAGCCACGCACAATACCAAAAAGGGGGGTAGAAATGAAGAACCAAATGTATGTTCCTATGGTCATTGAGCAAACCGGAAGAGTAGAGCGTGCTTATGATATATACTCGCGATTGCTTAAGGATAGAATTATTTTTATCGGTACACCAGTAGATGATAATATTGCTAACGTAGTGATTGCTCAGCTGTTGTTTTTGCAGATGGAGGATGTAAGCAAGGATATCAATCTTTATATAAATACTCCCGGAGGCGCTATTACTGCTGGTTTGGCAATATATGATACAATGCAATTTATAAAGTGTGATGTTGCAACCTATTGCGTAGGCCAAGCTGCTTCTCTAGGGGCCTTACTTCTTTGTGCCGGCACTAAGAGTAAGAGATTTGCTTTGCCTAATTCCCGAATTATGATTCACCAGCCTTGGGGGGGAGTCCAAGGTTCAGCAGAGGATATCTCGATACAGACAAAAGAGATCCTGAGGCTTCGGGCTAGAGTAAATGAGATTCTTTCTTCTCATACCGGCAAGTCCCTTGATAAGATAAAGGAAGATAGTGATAGAGATTTTTTTATGAGCGCGCCGGAGGCAAAAGAGTATGGAATATTAGATGAAGTACTCATTAATGCTAAGCGCAAAAATAATAAAAAATAATTATAATTTAAGATTCACTTGAAAGGAGTAAAACAATGAAACGCAGATTCTTAATGACCCCTGGTCCTTCACCAGTCCCTTCTTTTGTTAGAGAGAGTTTGTCACAGGAGATAATGCACCATCGTACCAGTGAATTTAAAGAGATCCTAAAGGAGGCCCATGCTGGGCTAAAGAGTGTTTTTTGTACTGAAAATCCAGTATTGATTCTTTCCTCTTCAGGAACTGGCGCCATGGAGGCTGCTGTAAGCAATTTGTTCTCCAAAGGGGATAAGGTATTAGCTATTGGTGGAGGAAAATTCGGCCAAAGATGGGCCGAGATAGCCAAGGCTTTTGCCTTAGATGTGGTCGAGATGAATATAGAATGGGGGAGTGCGCCAAGTCCAGATGAGTTAACCAAAATTTTAGACGAAGATAGAGATATCAAAGGAGTTCTTACTACTCTCTGTGAAACTTCCACAGCTACTGTTTTTGATATTGAGAAAATTGCTAAGATTACAAGTGAGAAAGATATACTCTTGGTAGTTGATGCTATTAGTGGTCTGGGTCAGGATATTTTACTCACTGATCAGTGGGGAGTTGACGTAGTTGTTAGCGGTTCGCAGAAGGGTTTCATGCTTCCTCCGGGCTTAAGCTTTATAAGTTTGAACAAAAGAGCCCAAAACGCGATGGAAACTTCCGATCTGCCTAAATACTATTTTGATTTAAACAAAGCCTTAAAGAGCCATGCTAAGGATGATACACCTTATACTTCAGCTGTATCTCTTATTGTAGGTTTAAAGACTGCAATTGATGCAATTAAGAAAGAGGGTTTAGAGGCAAGATGGAAGAAGTTTTCGAAGATGGCTGAGGCTACAAGAGAGGCAGCTAAAGCTTTAGGGTTAAAATTATTCTCTCAGCAGCCCTCTGATTCAGTTACAGCTATTGTTTCTCCTGAAAATATTAAATCTTCAGATATTGTTAAGGCGTTAAGGGGAGAGTATGGTTTAAGCATAGCTGGCGGTCAAGCCGGCCTTAAAGATAAGATTTTTAGAATTGCCCATATGGGTTGGATAAATGAGAAGGATTTAATTGAATGCTTCTCACTTCTTGAGAAGGTCTTAGGAAATTTAGGTTATGAGTTTAAACACCAAGCTTCAATATCGCGGTTAGAGGAGGTTTTTCATGGATAAGATTATTGTGTCTGATAAATTATCACCAGAAGGTGTAAAGATATTAGAGGATGCCGGCTTTAAGGTAGATTGTAAGTATAAATTAAGTCCGGATGAACTTAAAAAAGTAATTGGTGATTATAAGGGTATTGTTATAAGGAGCGGCACAAAACTTACCAGTGATGTTATTGAAAAGGGAGACAATTTAAAAGTTATTGGCCGAGCCGGGGTTGGCTTAGACAATGTTGATATAAAAGCCGCAACCAAAAAAGGGATAATTGTTATGAATGCTCCCGGAGGCAATACTATCTCTACCTGTGAGCAGACTTTTGCCCTCATACTAGCTGTTGCTAGAAATATTCCTTTTGCCCATATCTCGCTTAAGGAGAAGAAGTGGGAGAGGTCTAAGTTTAAGGGGGCTGAGCTTTATTCTAAGGTATTAGGCGTTGTTGGTTTAGGGCGCATTGGTAAAGAAGTGGTTAAGCGGGCAATTGCTTTTGGCATGGAAGTCTTAGTGTATGACCCCTTTATTTCCGAAGACATAGCCCAGAAGGCTGGAGTAAAACTAGCAAGCCTAAAAGAAATATGGAAAAAGGGAGATTTTATTACCGTGCATACTCCTCTTACTGAAGAGACTAAGGGTTTGATTTCTAACAAAGAGTTCTCTCAGATGAAACCAAGCGCTTTTGTTATTAATTGTGCTCGGGGGGGGATAGTGGATGAAGAGGCTTTATATGAAGCTCTAAAGAATAAAAAGATTGCTGGAGCAGCCTTAGATGTTTATTCCCAAGAGCCACCTCTTGAGTCTAAGCTCCTAGATTTAGAAAATCTTATTACTACCCCTCACCTGGGAGCTTCTACCGAAGAAGCTCAGATAAACGTCGCTATAGAGGTTGCCCATTGCATAAAAGATGCTCTTTTGGGCCGGGCTATCAAAAATGCTGTTAATTATGCTCAGCTTGACCCTGAGACCTATAAGATTATTGAGCCTTACTTTAACTTGGCTGAGAAAATGGGTAAATTTATCTCTCAGCTTATCCAGGGCGGGGTAAAGGAGATTAAAATATCCTATTTAGGTGAAATCTCAACTTACAAGGTAGACGTTATTGGTGCGGCTTTTACCCGGGGATTTTTCTCTCAGCAGTTAGAAGAAGATGTTAATTACATAAATGCCTTAGAGGTTGCCAAGACCAGAGGTATTAAGGTAGAGCAGATAAAGATAAGCGAGGAAGAGGAGTATTCTAATAGTATAAGAGTAAAGGTTACCTCTGATAAAGAGGAACGCCTATTAGAGGGAACCCTCTTCGCTAATAAAGAAGCTCGCTTTGTTAAAATGGATGATGTTTACATTGAAATTGCACCTTCTGAACTGATGCTAGTTATAAGTAATCAGGATAAGCCGGGAGTTATCGGTTTTTTAGGTACAACTTTAGGGTCTAACAATATCAACATAGCTGGCATGAGTTTAGGCAGGCGTAGCCGCAAGAAGGAAGCTTTGACCATTCTTAATTTAGATAATCCTCTAGACGAGAAGGTAGTAAATCAGATTAAATCTAACCCTAGTATAGTCTCCTTGAAAGTAGTAAAGTTATAGCGATATGGCAATAGTTTTTGAGAATTTAGTTAGGAAGGGAATTTTTTTGGCATTTGTGATTATTATTTCTTTTTTCTTCGCTTTATCTTTCACTTACGCAGATGAGACAGCTTCTTCTTGCGAAGAGTGCAAAGCTACTTACGTTCCCGGGGAGACTAAAGATATAGATGCACTTATTATCACAGACAAGAGTTGTTCTTTTTGTGCTACCCAAATGCCGCGAGAACTTCTGAAGAGTAAATTTCCGGGAATAAAGTTTGAGGCTATTGATTATAAAGAGAGGCAGGCAAAGAAACTCATTGCCCAATATAATATCCAGACTCTGCCTTACTTTCTCATTGACCCTTTGATTAAGGAAGAAGAGAGTTTTGACAAATTCAGATTTCTTTTTGAGGAAGGAAAGACTAAAAAAGTTTTACTGAGAAAAGAGCTGGCCGGTATATGCCTGTATCTTAAGAGAAAAGAGGTAGGAAATAAAATTGATTTATTTTTGGATTTTTATGAGAAAGGCGCCAGTGAAGTTTTAGATGCTTTAATAAGTTTCTCAAGAGAAAATAAAATTAACCTCGACCTTCATTTTATTATCTCCCAAAACAAAAAGGTTGGTTATCCCAACGAAGAAGTGTGGGTGGCTTTAGCCATAAGGGAGCTTTATCCAAATGAATTCAATAATTATATTTATCGGCGGATAAAGGATATAGAAAACACTTCCTGGGTAGATACAGCCGAGAAGGAAGGTTTGAGCTATAAAAAAATAAGAGACTTGATGACATCTGCGGCAATGGATAAGCTGATTAGCAAGAATAAGCAATTGGCAGAGGATTTAATGGTTGGAGATGGAAATGTCATTTTAGTGAAGAATAACCGTATATTTAAGGTATTTAATATTGATAAAGAAGAATTGAAGAGTTTCTTTAAAGGAGGAGAATAATGGCTAAGATTTATATAGTTGATGTTACTAATCGAGACGGTGTGCAAAC
>CAZPYY010000053.1:0-6997 GCA_964590995.1 uncultured Planctomycetia bacterium
TAGAGGAGGAAAATATGGCAGAAGTCAGGATTGATACAAACGAAGATTTTGAAAGAGCCTTGAGAGGATTTAAGGTTCAATGTAAAAAAGAAGGAATTTTAAGAAGGTTTCGGGAACGGCAATACTATACGAAACCGTCTCAAAAAAGGAGGGTCAAAAAGAAAAAACGTTAAGGGGACTCTTGTGTATGTGAACATGAACGAATAAGGAGAAAACGTAATGGAAGAAGAAAAAAAGATTTACATTGGCAACTTGGAATTTGGCACTAGCGAAGATGATCTAAAGAAATTCATCGAAGAGAAAGGACTAAATGCTAAAGAGGTAAAAATAATAAATGACAAATTTTCTGGTAAATCCAAAGGTTTTGGATTCGCAGAATTTGAAACCGAGGAGCAAACCCAACAAGCTATAGATGCGTTAAACGAACAGGAATTAAACGGTAGAGCATTACGGGTAAGCAAGGCGCGAAAAATGCGTCCCCGGACCGATAGAGGTAACTTTAGCGGCGGAAGATTCTAAGAAAATTTAAGTAAAATAAAAAGAGGAGGAAATGCCGTTCCCTCCTCTTTTTTTTATCTACAGAAGGAAGTAAAAGGACAGAATTGGCACTTTCTCTCATCTCGATCAGGAACAAAGGGTGTATTTAGATCAAATAACTCTCTGAATATTGCTTCTAGCCCCTGCAGAGACAGTTCTTCAACTTTTTCTTTTTTTAATATATCCTCTTTAGAAATAAAAGCTTTGCGTTCACAAGTACGCACATTATAGATTTCAGCATTTACCTGGTTATTAGGGAAGCTTTTAGAGGTAAAGTGATAGTAAAGGGGTAATTGAAAGGACTTAATGGTCTCCTTTAAAGATTGGCGGTTCATTTTCATGGTTGAGAGGGCTGAAAGCCTCTTAGGCACTATATTAGCTCCGCCGGTCTTATAATCAATCACTACGATACTTTTATCTTCCAGCTCATCAATCCTATCAGCAGTATACCTGAAACCGATAGCTTTATTGTCCATCTCCCAGATGCCCTTACATTCACTCTCTAAAGAGATTATTTTAGCTACATTCCGCTCAGCTTCACTATCTAGGAACTTATTCATCCGATTATCTATAATTTGCTTTAGAAGAAATGAATCAGAACGCATGCGACGGGCAAGACTTTCAAACTTCTCCTCCATCTTCTCAGAAAACTTCTTCCTAAAGGCTCTTTCAATCACTGGCTTTCTGCCGATAAAGACCTTAAAAGTATCGGCTAAAAGTTCATGAATAAAAGTTCCGATATGAGAAGCCTGGGGGTCTTGGAGTAAATCCTCTCTTTCTCTTAACCCTAATACATATTGATAGTAAAACTGTAGGGGGCAGTTAAGATAAGTATTCAAGCGGCTTGCCGAGTAAGTTGCTTTCTTCAAAAACCGCACCATCGCCTCTGTTTTGTGAACAGTTGGGACTAAAGAGGCTGCCTCTACTGCAAAACGAGCCTTAGGTACAGAAGTAACTCCCAATTTTCCTAATTCTCTCTGTTTTGCCCAAAGCAATTCTTCGATAAATCTACTCTTTTCTCTCTCTTGATTCTCTTCGTATATCAGATGAGCTTTTTTTGCACCTGAGACCAGACGCATAAATTGATACCGCTGTATCTCCTCTTCCTTCTCGAGACGATTTAGCCCCAAGCTCAACATAACTTCACGAGGAATCAAAGGTTCATAAATCTTCAACTTGGGTAACACAGCTTCATTTAAATCCATTATAATTACATTTTTAAAGCTAAGCGAGCGGGTCTCAAGAAGTCCCAAAATTTGAGTTCCTCTTAAAGGTGAACCGGTAAAGGAAATGACTTCAGCCTGAAACTTCTGTTGAAAAATATCCCAGATTTCATCAGGATTAAACCTCTCTCTGCTAAATGCTAAACCTCCTAACTCCTGACCTACCTTGTATAGTTTTTCTACCACCTTAAGATTAAAAGGAAAACTCCCAATCTTACTCTTCTCGACTAAAATATTAAGTAATTCCAAAAATGTAGTGCTAAAACGATCAAAATCAGAGATATCTTCCCAATTCTTAAAAAACATCTCATCTAGTTTAACGAGAAGCTTTTTACATTCATCAAAGTTTACTGGAATATCCATATTCCCAAGAACCTCCTGAGTACGTAAGTAAATCTTCTCTTCTGCTTCTATCTCTTCAAGCTTTAAGAAAAGGCTTCCGCCAATAGAGGTTTCTTCCTGACCCTGAAGAAGTTCTTCTATCTTATGGACCATCACCCGGGTAATTACTGAGTCTTTGCCTATTTCTAAATTCTTTACTAAAGGATGGCGCAAAAGATTCAAATAATCTTTTGTATAGTAGGTATTAGCAGATCTCTGCTCCTGAGACTTTAGTATTAAATCAAATAAAACGTAGAGCGAGCTTCTCTTTAAAGGATACCCTAAAGAAATATTAAAGTCTCCAAGCAAGGGCGAGATTTCAGTAAGCAGTGGTATGAGAGTCTGAGGCTGAGGCAAGACAATTAAAGTATTATCCTTATTTTTAATCTTACCAAGAATTTCCCCAACAATACCGACTTGCGAATGCATATCAAAACCCTGGTAGAGAGAGAAATCAGGTTTAGCGTCTTCTTTTTGGGGCTTAATAGAGACATTTAATTTTTTAGCATTAGCCGCCAATACTGACCACTTATCTTGGGAACCTTGAAAAATACAGATTCCTCTTCCCTTTTCGTGAATACTTTTAACAATCTTTTGCTCCGTGGCATGAAGATAGAAGAAATTACAGAAGATAATTGTTTCAAATTCTTCATAGTTTCGCTCGCCGGCAGCCTCGGCTGCCTGTAAATAGCTTAAGCCTCGAGAAATTAGGCCCCTCTTTGTTAAAGCCTTATGGTAAGCATCACGTAAAGATATTATCTCGGCAAGTAAGCGGTTAATGCTCTCGGGTATTTCATAGCCGATACTAGCGCTTTTTTCAATAGATAACAAAGATTGATTTTTAATGTCCTCTAAATCAAGCTGCTCAATAAAAGAAATGATCTCTCGAGCCCAAGGCAGAAAGGTGCTAAAAGATTCTCTTTGCTTTGAGAGCTTAGGAAGATGTTTTTTAGCCAAGGAATAAATGAGAAAACAAGCATCTAAATCATTAATTTTTTGCTGTGCCTTAGGGAGGATAAGATAATTAACGAACTCATCCATACTAAAGAAATGCGGAGGCAGGTAAGCCTTCTTTATTCTTTGGGAGAGCTCTCGTTGTAAAAATAGGGCTGGCCGCCGACCACCAAAAACACACCCAATACGGCTTAGATCATTATCAGACTTTAAGAAATTTTCGCTAAGGAAAGCGGCTAGCTTAGCAATAAAATCTTCGCCGAAGCTATAGGTAATTACACTCTGCATAAAATTAACCCGGATTAACCTCTTCCTTCATCATCTTATCTAAATATATTAAAAAACCTCTTACTCTTTTCTTGGGATAAATATCCTTAATGATTTGAACATATTCGCTAATCTGTTTTTCATGATCAAGTTTTGCTTCTTGAGAACTCTTATAATCAACTATCCAGACCTCTTTTTCTCCCACTATCAGACGATCAATTCGCTTACCATCACCAAAACGATTTACCACTTCCTTTTCGCAGAAGACACTAAGGCTTGAGACAAAAAAGATACTCTTGAGCTCTTTCTTCGCTAAGGCCTCCCTTATTCTCTCCTCATAAGAAGAAAAATCCTCAATAAATGGGTATTGTGTCCTAGCAAATGATACGGCTTCTTTTATCAACTCCTCTGTATCTACACCTTGGCAGCCTCCAATTCGTGAAAGAATTGTATGCAGGAGGTTGCCTTCTAAGATATTCTTTCGATTTTTAATACTTTGCCAATTACCAAACTCACCGGGAATTAACTCTGGCCACTCTTTATATACTGAAGGTGATATGTCTATTATCGGTTGGGTATCTTTCTCCTCTCTTCGATACTTTATTTTACTTCCGCTCTCGTTTATATCGACCATATGCCAAGCTTTATTATTGCTATTTGAACTCTTCTTGGGAATAAAGACATATAACTCAAACTGAGCCCGGGTTAAGGCAACATAGATATTATTTAACTCATCGATGCAGGCTTTCTTATAGCTTTGGATATAAATTTCTTGCAGAAGGGGTGAGTATAGGCGATGATTCTTGGTAATGCGTACTATTCCTAAATCTCCTTCTCCCTTAGGCACAACATAAGAACTACTACCTTTTTCTCCGGTCTCCGGACTTATATCTATACGCAAGAATGGAATAATAACAACACCGAATTCTAACCCTTTGGATTTATGGATGGTAAGAACCTTTACAGAACTACTATGAGCAACATTTACATATAGCTCTTCTTGTGGTGCTTCTTTTAAGTATGAAAGAAACTCACCTAAGCCTACATAATCGTCCTCTCTCTGTTTTATTAATTCTAAAAACTTCATGAAGAAAGCTTGATTCTTCTTGAAGTTTTCAGTTACCCTCAAGGTCTGATAAATGTTTATAACTAGCTCATAAGGAGATATAAACCCTACTGTTTTAAAAGATTTATCAATATATTTATCCCAAATTTCCGGGAACTTGCGGCGAAACAAACGATATAGGGGTAAGTGCCTGCCAATTTCACCCTCCTTATGAAGATTAAAAATAAACTCAGTAATATCCTTACAAGTAATATTACTTAGGCGGCTGAATACCTCTCCGAGAATAAAGCTAGCAAAACCTAGATCGTCCAAGGGTGAGCATAGGAAGTTTAGAAATGAAATAATCTCTTTTACCAGAGAGTTCTCAATAACATTTAAAGTCTTCTCTGATTCAACAGGAAAACCGGCTTCCAAGAGCCAGGAAGTTATCAACTCAACCTCGTTATTATCCCGGGTAAGAATTGCTATATCTTCATATTGAAAACGTCCCTTTAGTTCTCGCAGCAGTCCCAAAATCTTCAGCCTCATAATCTCATCACGCTCTCGCTTATTCTTTTCTTCAATCCGTTCAACATAGACATAGCCATAAGCATTATCTTCCCGTTGTTTTTGGGTTGCATCTTTAAAAATATCAAGAATCTCATCGATACTCTCTTTCTTCTCCCCTAACTCTTTGGCAATACCGGAAAGAGCAAGAACAGTCTTTAGATTCTCTTGTGAGAATACCTTATTATTAAACTCAACAATTGCTCTTTGACTACGCCAGTTTTTCATCAGGTAGGCATTTTTTACATTAAAATGAGCAAACTCTTCTCTTACGGCATCAAAAAGTTCTGCTTCGCCGCCGCGAAAACGGTATATAGCTTGCTTTTTATCACCAACATAAAATAGTGAACCACCTGTAGAGAGCGCTTCTCTAACCATCTCCGCTAAATTACGCCACTGCAATAGACTTGTATCTTGGAATTCATCAATAAGATAGTGTTTGAAGCGGGTAGCCATGCGGTAGTAGACTTCGGCAACGGTTATGCCTTCTTCATCGAAAAGAAGACGAGCTTTTCGGTTAAGCTCCTCTAAAAACAATAGGTCTTCCTTCTTTGAAAGCAGCTGGAAAGAGTCACTTATTCTCTGATAAAGCTTTAGATAAGGGTTATAAGCAAGGGTTGCGTCTAATTCAACCAGCTCCTTTAACAACTTGTAAATTCTCTTCCATTTTTTAATAAAGTCAGCCGGAGCTCTCTCTTCCTTATTCATTGGAACCTGAGGCTTCTTTAAGGAAGCTGGAAGAGCAGCAATATCAAAAATATTATCATTTTTATCGAGGAAAGAAGAAATATGCTTTTTCACGCCGGCATTCATGCCAGCAGGGAAACACTCAGATAACTCTTTAATCTGACCCAAAATGTACTTCTTCTTTTTGATTATATCTTTAGATTCCCCGGGGAAAGGACTAAATGTTTTTCCATACTTATTGCTTAATCTAAATAGAGATTGCAATAATTGCAAAATATCCTCTTTAGGAAACCACCCGCCTCTATTTTCGACAAACAGATAGTGCTGCAAAAATTCTTCTAGCAGCCTCAATACTTCTTTTTTCTCTCTTGCTTCTTCAGTCAACGAATCCAGGCAAAAGCAAAGAGACGAAAGATAATCCCGCTTTATCTTAAAGCTAGCTGACCGGTCGATATTTAATGAACATCCCAGAAGAAGTGCATTAATAAAGCTGTCTATGGTTTGGACTTGAAAAAAGTTATAATGCCTGATAAGTTCATCCATGATGAGCTTAGCTTTACTCTCGGCATTCTTCTTCCCAACACCAAGCGAAGATAAAATATCCCCCTCCTCATCCTTACCCGAAAAAGTATCTAAGGCTAATTTTTTCAGGAACTCGAGAATCCTCTCCTTCATCTCTACTGTAGCCTTATTAGTAAAGGTAATAGCTAAGATACTTCTTAAAGGGATTTGGTTTAATCCTAATTGAGGATTTATGAGTAAGTGGAGGTATCTTTTAGTTAGGCAGTAGGTCTTTCCTGAACCGGCAGAGGCTTCAACTACAACAACTTGGGGAAATTCAAGATAACCGACATCTCTCTCAGGCATTAATTATTGCTGGCTTGGCTATTTAAAAAAACTATCTCTTATCCGCTTAAAATAATAATTCGCAAATTTTTCTTGTTTCGATTCCTCTACATCAACCACTTCGCCACCGCAAAAATAGCCATTTTCCAAATCGATGAACTCTGACCAAACTACTACTATTTTTAACCTGATTGAATCAAGCTCTTCAGGTATAAAATAATCAATAAGAAGAACCTGGCCTTTTTGCCACTCGATCTCAGAAGCAAAGCAGACTCCCATTAAGCTAAAGTTCTTACTCTTACCCTTAAGGCAGCGACCTACTTCATGCAGGGGCCGAATTTCTAGGAAATCTCCTACATCTAATCTTATTAGTCGTCTTTTCTCTCCCATAGCTTATTAATTATAACAGAAAATGGCAAAAAGAGGAATTTTCTTTAAAAACCCCCGGAGTGGAAGATGTCTCTAAGAGGCCTTTTAGGAACATGGAGCC
>CAZPYY010000054.1:0-6909 GCA_964590995.1 uncultured Planctomycetia bacterium
ATGACTTTATTTTATCTAATTTAAATCCTTTGTGAAGAACTTTTAATGCTTTTTTACCAGCGGCTTTCTTCACTACACAAGAGATACTAATCTCTGAAGTTGAAATCATATCGATATTAATCTTATTCTTTGCCAGGACAGAAAAACACTTAGCTGCCACTCCGGAATGAGATTTCATTCCCACGCCAACAACAGAAACCTTGGCTATAGTTTCATCAGAGATAACTTCTCCGGCTCCAATCCCCTTAGAGATACTCTTTGATATTTTAAGAGCTTTGGTAAGATTATTCTTGGGCACAGTAAAAGAAATATCTGTTGTTCTCTTATGGCTTACATTCTGAACAATCATATCTACATTGATATTTTTGCGAGCCAGCTCATTGAATAAATGAGCAGCAATCCCCGGCTTATCAGGGACATTGCATAAGGTTAACTTTGCTTCATTGCTGGTAAGGGTCATACCCCTTACTACCGGCTTCTCTATATATGATGATTTTTGCATAATTATTGTTCCCTCCTTTTTAGTAAAACTCCCCCTTACATGTATCGGGATATTAAATTTCTTTGCTACCTCAACCGCCCTGGTATGCATAACCTGAGCGCCTAAAGATGCCAGTTCAAGCATCTCATCAAAGGTAACATTCTTTAACTTCTTTGCTTCTGGGACAACTCGCGGATCAGCAGTATATATACCCCCTACATCGGTGTAAATTTCACATAGATCTGCCTTTAAAGATACAGCTAGAGCCACAGCGCTTAAATCTGAACCACCTCGCCCTAAAGTGGTTATTTCTAAAGCAGTACTCAAGCCTTGGAACCCGGCAACAATAACAATGTTGCCCCCGGTTAGCTCTTTTTTTATCCGGTCGGTCTCTATCTTTAAAATCTTAGCTTGAGTATGATAGGTGTCAGTAATTATCCCAACTTGAGGACCAGTAAATGATATTGCCCCCATACCTCTCTTATGGATTGCCATAGCCAGCAAAGAACAAGAGATCTGTTCTCCGGTCGACATCAACATATCCATCTCGCGTTCTGAAGGGTCAGGGTTAATTTCTTTTGCTAAGCTAACTAACTCATCGGTAGTATCGCCCATTGCTGATATAACTACGATTACCTTATTGCCTCTTTTTGCATAAGAGATAATTCTTTGGGCAACCTTCTCTATCTTTGCCAGATCAGCTACTGAGCTACCGCCATATTTTTGAACAATTAATTTGTTTTTTAACTTTTCCGACATTTTATCCCACCCTTCCTTATCTATCCTGCATTTTATATATCTTCATTAATAAAAGCATATCTCCCAACTCTTCTTTATAATAACTTAATTTACGAGTTTTAGGAAGAGCGGGATTTTACCAATCTCCTAAATTCAAACATTCCTAAAATACCAAAAACTATAAGCACTAAAGATACCCCTGAAAGAAGATAATTGCTTTCGCGAACAAAATCTGCTATTTTAAACCCCAAGGCAAAGAGGGTAATCACAACCATTATAATAGCAGGAATTAGGGTAATTTTGTAGTTTTTTCCTCTACAAAATAACCAGCCGCTAGCTACGATTAAAGATAAACCAGCTACTAGCTGGTTGGAGGCGCCGAATACTGGCCAGAGAATCTGCCACTTTTCGGTTAAGGAGAAGTATCCGGCAACAACAACGACCAGTAAAGTAGCCAGCCATTTATTATCTATTTTAAACAATTCATGAGTTATAAAACGGGTTATCCGCGTAGCTGTATCAAGGGTAGTTAAAATAAAAGCATTAACAATTAATAGAGCAATGAATTGCCCATAATCTCCTAAGAAAAATCCGACCTTAGAAAACCCTAAAGAAAAAACTCCTGTCTCGGTTACACCCTGCGGTATTTTTTTTAATCCAAAAGCTACACAGAATAAGACTATTACTGCTAAAATCCCTTCTAAAATCATAGCCCCGTACCCAACCTTAAGGGCATCTTTTTCATTACTTAACTGTTTAGAAGTTGTTCCGCTAGCAACAAGGGAGTGAAAACCAGATATTGCGCCACAGGCTACAGTTATAAACATTACCGGGAAAAGATAACCAGCCGGAGCACTAAAACTAATTAATTTAGCTCCACTAAGAGAAAATGGTTTTATGATAAGCCCGATGAAGGCTACAGCAATGCCAAAGAATAGCAAGAAACTGGCTAGATAATCCCGGGGTTGAAGAAGAATGTTTACCGGAATTATCGAAGCAAAGAAAGCATAAGCAAAAAGAATTATAATCCAAAGAGTGTAAGGATCAGACCCGCCTAATTGCAAAGGATAAGATCTCCCCCAGAAGACCAAGGCCCCTAAGAAACCTACTCCAATGAGAGTGGCTAAAACAATATTCACTCTTACCTTATAAATTAAAAATCCTATAAACATAGCCACCGGGATCAAACCTAAAGACGAACCTACTATTTGAGGTTGTTCGATAAAGCTTTTTGCGCAAATAGCAGCAAATACAGCAATAACAACAATTAAAGCAAACCATAAGAATATGAGAAAAAATATACTCCCCCTCTTAGAGATATATTTCTGCGAAAGATGGCCAATACTTGCTCCCTCTTCCCTTAATGAAATAATAAGAGCCGAGAAATCATGTACTGCCCCGATAAAGATTGTTCCGGCAACAATCCAGATAAGTGCCCCTAACCAACCCCACCAGATATAGGCTAATACTGGTCCGATAATCGGCCCGGCTCCGGCAATAGAAGCAAAGTGATGGCCAAAAATAACTAACCAATTTCTTGCTGGAACATAATCGACGCCGTCGTATTTAGTATGAGCTGGGGTTTTTCTCTGAGAATCAATACCAAATACTCTACCTACATAGCGGCCATAGATAATATAACCCCCGATGAATAAACCAATAACTAAGATAAAAAGGATTGTGCTCATTTGGCAAGAAAGTGCTTTAGCAAATCCACGCCCTTATCGAAGTAAAGCGGGCTATTCTGAGCTTCTTTCTCTGAATAGGAAGAAAAATCATCTTTTTCTACTCCCGAACCAGAAATTAAAAAAGGCACAGGTTCATCAGTGTGCGTTCTTAGGCTAATTGGGGTAGGATGATCCGGGGTAATCAGAATCCGAGAATCTTTATCCTTTAGCTTCTCGACTACAGTTCCAACAACAAGCTTATCTATCCTTTCAAGACAAGCTATTTTCATTCGTAAATCTTGATTATGACCAGCTTCATCAGTAGCCTCTATGTGAATAAAAACAAAATTACAGGTATCTAACGCCTTTACTGCCGTCTCAGCTTTACCCAGGTAATTAGTATCATAGTAACCATTAGCGCCTTCAACTTCCAATACCTTTAATCCTACTATCCTACCAATACCTTTTATCAAATCTACAGCGGAGATAACCGCACCCTTAACCCCATACTCATCTTTAAAAAGAGGCATTGTTGGTTTAGATCCGCACCCCCAGAGCCAAATCATATTAGCAGGATTTTCTCCTAAATCTATTCTCACCTTATTTATCTCACAAGACCCAAGAATATCCTTAGAACGATTCATAAGGTCAACAAGAACTTCACTGTTTTTATCCCGAGGCAAATGCTTAGATATTTCCTTGCCCATAATGTCATGGGGAGCAAAATATTTTATTTTATCTAAGCCTAAATCTGCCCCTCCCCGAATAACCATAAGGTTGCGATAACTGGTTCCGAAGAAGAATTCGATATTATCTGCGCCTAGGTTCTTATTAACATGTTCAATAAGAATTTTAGCTTCCTTGTCGGTTATATGTCCAGCGCTATAATCATGAAGTTTACCTTCAGCTACAGTAATGAAGTTACAACGAAAAGCTAAATCTCTTTCACCCAATTCTACTCTCAAATTTGCAGCTTCAAGTGGTCCTCTGCCGGTATAATAAGCTTTAGGATCATAACCTAGTAAAGAGAGATTAGCTACGTCACTAGAAGGAGCAAATCCTCGGGGGATAGTCTTAACCCTGCCTAAGGTCCCTTCTCTGGCCAGAGAATCCATAAAAGGCGTATCTGCTACTTCTAGAGGAGTCTTGCCCCCTAAAATATCAATGGGGTAATCAGCTGCGCCATCGGGAATAATCATGATATACTTCATCTCTTACCTACAATAGTTCTTTTATGCTCTCATTACTTCTTTTGTCCACTTCATAAGTTTGTTATCCACCAATAGCAGTAATGGGTACAATCTATCGGTTTAGGATTCGCCTAAACCAGGCCTCCCCCTTCGACGGAGATTGTATACATAATAGTAGAGTTTAATACAAAGAATATCTCCTTGCAAGATATTTTTATAGTGATATATTTTATACTATGGTAAAGCAAGGAGACCTAATATTCCTCTATAATGACGATAAAAGGAACTTCCTCATTAAGGCTGAAGAGAAAACCCTGCACACAGACAAGGGTTTTTTAAAAGTTGACTCTCTTATTGGGAGAAAATTTGGCGAAAAAGTGGAAACAAATCTAGGAGTTCCCTTCTATATTCTACGCCCCTACCTCTATGAGCTGATAATGAAGGTCAGGAGAAAAACCCAAATTCTATACCCTAAAGATATTGGAATGATTCTTACCCGAGGCAATATCTTCCCGGGAGCAAGAGTAATTGAATCTGGTATCGGAAGCGGTGCACTAACTACAGCTTTAGCCAATTTCGTAAGGCCTAACGGTCATGTCTATAGTTATGAAAGAAATGAAGAATTCTTAAATAATGCCAAGAAGAATTTGGAAAAGAATGGTTTAAGCGAGTGGGTTGAGTTTAAACATCAAGAAATCACCAATGAGTTCGATGAAAAAGAAGCTGATTTTATAATGATTGATATCGGAAGCCCCTGGGAATTAATTGACGCTGCTTATAATTCGCTAAAAGGCGGCTCTAGGCTTGCTACAATATGCCCTACCTTTGAACAACTTACCAAGACTGTATTTACTTTAGAAGAGAAAGGATTCGTAAATATTGAAACAATGGAAATTCTCTTGCGAAGGATTCTGGTAAGAAGAGGAAAAACCCGGCCCGAACTTAGGATGCCTTCTCACACTGGCTGGCTTGTCTTTGCCACAAAAATACTTATTTAAATAACCTTACTTCCACTCCGGAAGTGGAAGTAAGGTTAATTATTCCTTATCAAATTTGCTAAAATCAATATTGGGTAAAGACTCATAAGCAGGTATTTTGCTTCTGGCAAAGTAGGGGTAATCTAAGAATAGTTTCTCCCATAAGGTGCTTCTCTTGGGACCACAAATTCCTCTTTGGGAGGAAAGAATAAAAACAATCATCTCCTTTACTGCCGGAGAATCCAACTTCCCTAACTCTTCTAAAGCGCTTTTAAGAAGTAACTCTTTGCGGTAGAGAATCTTATAGGCTTTTCGAATTTGGCTTATCTCCTCCTTGCTAAAATTTGCTCTCTTTAGCCCCACTAAATTAAGACCCCAGATCTTCGAATCACCTACCACCATCATAAAAGGGAGAACATCTTGATTGACTCGAGATAACCCTCCGATCATTGCCAATCTGCCAATCTTAACGAATTGATGGATAACTACATTTCCTGAGATAAAAGCTTTATCACCTATTTCAATATGGCCGGCAATTAAAGCCCCATTACAGATAACCACATTGTTAGCTATCTTGCAATCATGAGCAACGTGAGAACAAGCCATAAGAAAATTACCATCCCCTAAGGAAGTCGCCTTATCTTGCGAACTTGAGCAATTAATCGTAACATACTCCCGGATAATATTACCTTTCCCGATGTAAACCTTCCCCTTTACAACCTTTGCATCTAAAATCTGGGGAGA
Organism: uncultured Planctomycetia bacterium; assembly: GCA_964590995.1. Lineage (GTDB taxonomy): Bacteria > Omnitrophota > Gorgyraeia > Duberdicusellales > 4484-171 > Susulua. Next base: position 5,798 of record CAZPYY010000054.1, read on the forward strand.
CTCGCCAATAACACTCCCACTACCAATAAAAGTATTATCACCAATATAAGTATTAGCTCTTAAATGCGCAAAAGCTGAAACTTTTACCCCCTTACCTAGATGTACACCGCTCTCTAAATAAACATAAGGGCCGATACTTACATCATCTCCTAAAACTACACCCTTTTCTATAACTGCTTTGGGATGAATCATTCTAGCCCTCCTTTCTTACGACGGTAACTTTACCGACCAGCGAAATAAACTCTAACCGCAAAGGCATTTTTCCCTCTTTATCTAACCAGAGGCTAAACCTCTTTGCTCCTCTTCCAATAAGAAAATAAGTATCCTGATTAACGCCATTCACCTTCAAGACTCGTTCTTTCACCATCTTTATTCTTATCTTTTGAGTAGGAAGATTAAAAGTCATCCACTTACCAGCTTCTAAAGCTACATCCTGGGGAAAGAAATAAAGGAGCTCTAAGATATTATGTATGGGGGTATCTTGCCTAAGAACGTCTCCCGACCCCTTTGAGCTGCTTCGCTTTATTTTAATTTGCCCCTTCTCTTGATCGTAAGTCTCCACAATAATCTCTTTCTTGCCAAAGAAGACAATATCTCTTTCTACCTTTACCGGAAGAGAGGTTTTACTATCAAGAAAAACTTTCTCCTTGCTGTCCAAATCCAAAAGATTAAAAATATTTGTATCTGAATTTACCGAAAGAACATCTACAGTTATCCCGTCTATTTCCTGACGTCCGAGATACTCCCACTCTATATATCCCGAGGGAATTCCGTTAAAATAGACGCTATAGACTAACTTATCTTTGTTCTGAAACCGGGCCTCTATATCTTCTGCGAAGACAGAACCTTCGCCAGTTACACTACCAATTACTAAAAATACGATTCCTACTATAATAGTGATAATATTGAATGCTCTCATCTTAATTATTTTTAATGCTAGAGCGATACTAAGTTTTTGATTTCTTCTATTCTTTCTTGGGCTGCTATCTCTCCTCTCCTGATAAACGCAGATATTTTTTCAAATTCCATCCAGCCCAAATCCCCCAGGTTAGTATGGATAACTACATCAGCAATCTTTACTGCCTCCTCGACAAATCTCTGCTGCATTGTTT
>CAZPYY010000055.1:0-2537 GCA_964590995.1 uncultured Planctomycetia bacterium
AGCCTTTAGCAAACTCAACGGTTGTGCCCGGATAATTAGCAGCAATAACCTTTGCGCCGGTAAGGCGGAAAAAAATTACGCTCTTTCCTACATTAGGATTCCCGATTAAAAGTACCTTCATGATAATTCCACCATCACTTTAGAAGCCATGCCTCTGCCTAAAGCAATTTGAGTGCTTCCGGCTTTTACAATTATTGGACCGAAGGTAAACATTCCTCTCTCTCTTTTAACCACAGCCCCTTCTCTTATTCCTAAATTTTGTAGCTTTTGTCTAAGGCCTCTTCCTCCTTCTATGCTTATTACCTTAGCAGACTGGCCTGGTGAGAGCTGGGCTAAACTTAGCATTTTTTACGCTCCTTGCATAAACCTACTATTTTTAATGTATGCCTTAAAGAGTAATATTCTTGCCTTCAAATCCTACTATTTTACCGCGATTAATGCAATAGTGAAAGCTGAAATTCAGGTAGTTTTAAAACTTTCTATAATATTAAAGGTCCTTTTCAAAATTCTATGCAATTGGGCTTCTGTTATTGATAAAGGTAGATAAAGATAAATAACACCCCCCAAAGGCCGCAGGATAAGGCCCTCTTTTAATCCTTTTCTGTAAACTTCCAAACCTATCCTCTCTTTTAGGCTAAAAGTCTTCTTTGTCTTCTTATTCTTTACCAGCTCTATTGCCCCGATCATACCTATATACCTTACATCGCCGACTAAAGGAAGGTTTCTAAAAGCTTCTAGTCTTTTGTGAAATACGGGAATAAGCTTGTTAATCCTTTTTAAGGTATTCTCCTGCTTATATACCTTTAAACTAGCTAAAGCTGCAGCACAGGAGATAGGATTGGCTGTATAGGTATGGCCGTGGTAAAAAGTCTTCCTCTTTTGGTAATCTGCATAAAATACTTTATAGATTTTACTGGTAGTTAAAGTTGCTGCAAGGGGAAGATAACCTGAGGTTATGCCTTTTGAAAGACAGATAAAATCCGGTTTTACCTTTGCATGCTCACAAGCAAACATCTCCCCGGTTCTGCCAAAACCGCTGGCAACTTCATCTAAGATTAAATGAATATTATACTTCTTAACTAACTGAGCAGCTTTCTTAAGATAAGTGTGAGGGTAAATAATCATACCTCCGGCAGCCATAACCATTGGCTCTAAAATCAAAGCAGCAATTTCTTTGCTTTTCTTCTTTAGTAGAGCTTCTAATGAATTTATGCATTCAATATCACAAGTAGACTTATCTTTGCCTAACGGACACCTATAGCAATAAGGCGAAGGGGCTTTAAAGCTTTTAAAGAAAAGGGGTGAGAAGACCTTATTGAATAAGTCCACTCCGCTTACGCTCATAGCTCCCACAGTATCGCCATGATAAGCAGAGTCTAGGGATAGGAATTTTGTCTTCTCCCTTTTCCCAATATTCTGCCAATATTGAAATGACATCTTCAATGCCACCTCAACTGCTGTTGAGCCATTATCAGAGAAGAAAACTTTAGTTAAATTCTCAGGAGTGATTGCAACCAGTTGTTCGGCTAATTTAATTGCTGGCTTATGGGTAAAACCGGCAAATAAGACATGTTCTAATGAGTCTATCTGATTTTTAATTGCCTTCTTTATCGTCGGGTGGTTATGGCCGTGGATATTGCACCACCAGCTGGATATAGTATCATAATAGCAATTTCCCTTATTATCATAGAGTTTTATTCCCTTTGCTCTCTCTATTAAAATAGGAGGAAGCTTCTTGCAATCCTTCATCTGAGTATAAGGATGCCAGATATATTTTAGGTCTTTCTTAATCCACTTATCCATCTTTTAATCTTTATTTTAAATTAGATAATATCTTATTACCTATTTTCCTAAAACTTTTATGTAATCTATCTAAGTCTTTAGTCCAAGGTAGGCTTCCTGAAGACTTCTGATCACTTATTGACTCTATTATCTTAGGGTTGTCTTTTAAGATTACATTGCTTCCTTTATTCTTTAAATTATTAAATACAATGCCGGCTATCTTCATCTTCCTGGCCTTAAGAGCTTCTATGGTTAAAAGAGTATGATTAATTGCTCCTAACTTATTGCCAACTACAACCAATACCGGGAGATTTAATTCCTTAGCTACATCTATTACTAATTTTCTCTTATTCAAAGGAACTAAGGCTCCTCCTAACCCTTCAACTACTACAAAGTCAAAAGCTTTTTCCAAAGACTTAAAACTCTTCCTTATCCTTTCTATACTTATCTTTCTCCTTTCTAGGCTTGAGGCAAGATGAGGAGAAGATGGAAATTTAAAGGTATAAGGAGAAATATCAGATAGGTGATCTCTTATTTTGTGTCTTTTTTTACCGATTAACTTTAGATGAAGACTAACATCTTTGGAAAACCCTACAAAACCGGTCTCAACCCACTTCTGAGTTATAACCTTATAACCCTTGTCTACTAAAAACTTAGCCAGCAAACCAGTTACAATTGTTTTGCCTACTCCGGTATCTGTTCCAGTAACAAAAATCCCTCTCATCGTTTACCTCCAATAGTGCGGTTGAGGACTA
>CAZPYY010000055.1:2637-6894 GCA_964590995.1 uncultured Planctomycetia bacterium
AGTGCGGTTGAGGACTATCCTCAACCAAACCTCTCTGTAGCTCTTCCATGCTTTTGCGGTTGAGGACAGTCCTCAACCGGGTCCGTCGCCTATTTAATGCCTCGACAAAAGAAAATTTGATAAGTAGCTACAATACTTTTTCCGCCTGAGGCGGAAAACTTCTTCTTATAAATCTCCTCTATTGAGGCTATCCTCCTAGGAGTCCAGAAGATTTTCCCTCTTAAGCCGTCACCTCTTGTCCCAGTGCATCTTAGGTTCTCTAACAAATCTGATAGTGAGCTGTAATTCTCATTATAGATCTCCTCTCTTACCTCAGCTTTACTAAAAATCCCTTTTAATATGCTCTCTAGTCTCTCTTTCTTTAGAAAATTACTGGCATTTATTGAAAGAGGCTTATTGAAAAACTCCTCCAGGCAACTATGCAACTGGAAAAAAGTCTCAGGGCCAAAGGTAGAGAATAAAATAAAACCTTCTCTTTTAAGGGCTTCCTTGTATCTTGTTAAATCCGATTTCAAATCTTGAAACCACTGGAAACTAGCATTAGAGCTTATAAGATCAAACTCTTCTTCTAGATTAAGACTTTCAGCATCAGCAACAATGAATTCTACTTCCCTTTCCCCTAGCTTCTCCTTTGCAACTTCAATCATCTTGGCTGATATATCTACGGCTTTTATCTTAGCTTTTGGAAATTTACTCTTTAGAAGCTTGGTATAATTTCCGGTTCCGCAGCCAAGATCTAAAATACTCGAAAAACCATTGGTATTAACTTCTTTAATAAGTATAGAAGCACAGAGATCCTGGACCCTTGAATGCTGATCGTAATCCCGGGCATGTTTTGAGAAGTTTTCTTCTATTATTCTTTTATCTACCATTGGATTGTACTGACGTCTAAGTTAGTTATTTGTTTCATGACATTAACATTACATATATTTTTAGCGTAAACAATGTAGGCAATGAGCAAAAACAACTCGTCTATCGCCGAGCTCATTGACTACCATATATACTTACCTAAATCAGCTTCCAAAAAAGGAATATGGCCGCTATTCTCGATAGTTATCAATTCGGCATTTGCTATAGCTTCTTGAACTTCTCTAGCCTCATCAATAGGTGCTATCCTATCACTCTCTCCGTGTATAATCTTTATTCTCTCTATCCCGGCTAACTCTTGAGTATTTATCTGAGCCTTTTCTAAATAATCTAAAGTTCTAAGTAAATATTCTAAATCGAATTCTTCACAGTAAGTTTTAAGTAAGTTTTTCTTAAACCAACTTAAGCTTATCTTTTTAGAGAAACACTGAGTATAGAATTTATAAAGATAACCTCTCTTGCTCTTTTTAAGAAGTTCTTTTATCCCAGCCATCTCCTCCTCTTTATACTTCTTCCTTATACTTACTAAGATTAGCTCTTCGATTAAATTAGAATGCTTTATCGAAAACTCAGCTGCTAGGAATCCACCCAGCGACCAGCCAAACAAAGATATCTTATCTATCCTTCTCTCCCCCAAGGCGTTAAAGAGATTGTCTTCGAAGGTAAAAGGAGAAAAATTAAGGGGTAGTAAATAATTAAATTTCAGATTTAATGAGTCAAAAATCCTGTAGTCAGTAGCCCAACCCGGGATAAGTACGATAGTTTTCTGCTGGCCGCGGTCTAAATATTCAAAAATCGGCTTTGGCATAAGTCTTTAATGAGTTTTTCTAATATTTCTTTTGAATGATTAAGGGTCAGTGAAAACCTTAACCGAGCCTCTCCGACTGGCACAGTAGGCGGCCGTATCGGAAGAACCCAGTAACCTTTTTCTTGCAACTCTTCGCTGATCTTAATTACTCTCTGGTTATCGGAAACAATTAACGGCACTATTTGAGATGAACCTCTTATTTTAAATCCTGCTTCTTTTAAATTCGTGCGAAAATAATCAGCATTATTGATAAGACCTCTTCTGCGTTCCGGTTCTTCTTCTACTAACTCTAAACTAGCTAGATTAGTTGCAATTACCGAAGGCGGAAGAGCTGTAGAATATATAAAACTTCTGGCTGTATTTATTAAGTAATCAACTAAACTTTTTGAACAAGCAACATAACCGCCAAAACTTCCCAAAGCTTTGCTAAAGGTACCCATTATTAGATCTGTTTTCGCAACCAACCCTTCTTGTTCAACTATACCAGCTCCGCTCTTACCGAATATGCCGGTAGCATGAGCCTCATCTACCATTAATTTACAATTGTATTTTTCTTTCAAGCTAACTAACTCTCCTAATGCCGGCTTATCGCCATCCATACTAAATACGCTCTCAGTTATTATTAGAGCTTCTTTAAATTTATGTCTTTGCTCTTTTAATAATTGCTCTAGGTGGTTTAAGTCACAATGCAAGAAACGGAAAAACTTTGCGCCGGATAAGACTATTCCGTCTATTATGCTGGCATGATTTAGCTTATCAGAGAAAATAACATCCCGACGGCTGCAAAAAGCACCTATTATACCGACATTAGCCTGATAACCGGAGTTAAAGATTAAAGCTCTTTCTTTACCCTTGAATTGAGCTGTTTTTCCTTCTAAGTGATGGTAAATATCTGAATCTCCGCTCAGGAGCCTAGAAGCTGATGAGCCTACACCTAATCTATCTACTGCCTCTTTTGCGGCTTGCTTTAGTTTAGGATCGGTTGAAAAACCTAAGTAATCATTAGAAGATAAATCGATGTATTCTCTGCCGCCTGAGAGCCTTAGGCCCTGGCCTCGGGAAGCTGCCGGCTTTAAAGTCCTTAGCAGATTATCTTGTTTTCTTTTCTTTAAGAATTCTTCTATTCGTCCCATAATTTCTTTACTTCTTCTATAAGCCTATAGTCAGCCTCAAGCTCTCTTCCCTTAATAGTTAAATAGCCTCCAATAAGCATTCCATTAGCTCCAGCCATAAAACCTAGGCCTTGGAAATCTCCTAAAGCGCTCTCTCTCCCGGCTGCTATCTTTATAAGTTTATCTTTTAAAATTACTCTAAAAATACATAAAGTTCTAATAACATCATTACAGGAAATTGGCTTTAAATTCTCCAGAGGAGTTCCTTTTATCGGAACTAGGATGTTTATCGGCACTGAATCTACATCTAACTCTTTTAAGGCATAAGCCATATCAATTCTATCCTGCCAGGTCTCACCCATCCCGATTATTCCGCCACTACAGACCTCTAGGCCAACTGCTTTGGCAGCTTTTACTGTATCAACTCTTTCTCTAAAATCATGGGTTGAGACAATTTGTTTGTAAAATCTCGGAGAGGTCTCAATATTATGATGATAACGAGTGAGGCCAGCTTCTTTTAATTTCTTAAGCTCACCCTCTCCTAAGGCTCCTAGAGAAGCACAGACAGCAATACCAATTTCTTCTCTTATTGAAAAGATTGCTAAAATTATTTCCTCTAACTCTTTAGCGGCTAAACAGTTTCCACTAGTTACGATACCAAACTTCTCAGCTCCAATATCCTTGGCCTTCTTAGCAGCTTTTAGAATTTCTTCTTTTCTTCTTAAGGAATAGGCAGATATATCAGCAGAGTGATGGGTTGACTGAGCACAGAACTTACAATCTTGGTCGCAATAACCGGATTTAGCATTTATAATGCTGCATAATTCAAGCTTAGAACCTAAATAATCTTTTCGACTCTTATTAGCCAAAGAGAGTAGCTCTGGCAAGGGTAGCTTTAGTAAAGAATCTATGTCTTTGCTCTCCATATTGACATTTACCTCTATTGTCACCCATTTTAGCACCAAAGGTTTACAATTTCAAAAGGAAAGATTTCACTTGGTTTTAGGCAGGTTAGTTTACGTTTAGCTCGGTAACGTCTCCGGCAGATACTTTCTCTATCAGGCCGTTGTCTTTACGCAGAAGCAAGTATCCTTTCTCATCTATCCCAGCAGCTTCGCCTTCTATTCGTTTGTTAAAGACCTTTACTTTTACTCGCTTGCCCCAGAGAAAACAAAATTGACCCCACTCTTTAAGCAAGTTAGAGAAGCCTTCGCGTTCAGCTTGACGATAACAAGCTTCTATCTCTTCAAGTATCCTTTTAGCAATCTCTACTCTTGATACTTTCTTCTTTAAATGAAGAAATAAAGAGGTGGCCTGAGAAGGTAGGTCCTTTGAATTAACATTAATACCTATCCCTGCTACTACAAAGTGAATTCTATCCATCTCAGCATTTATTTCACAGAGTATTCCGCCTAATTTTTTTCCTTTAAGATAAATATCATTAGGCCATTTTACTGAACACTCTACACC
>CAZPYY010000056.1:0-6477 GCA_964590995.1 uncultured Planctomycetia bacterium
CAAAAAAATGAACCTTCTTCATGTCAAAAACTACCTCGACCATACTCCCGATAGTGGGCTTATTAGAAGCATCGACCACCGCAATGACAGTATGCTTTCCGGTGGAAAGGTAAAGGTAATTTCTTGATCCCATTGTTTCCATAACATCGCAGAGAACCGTTAAGGTATTATCGGCTGTTGCATACGAGGCAAAGAGTTTATCGTAGATGTTTTCCGGACGAATACCAAAAATAATACTTTTATCAATATACTTCTCTAAAGGCGGGTACATCTGCTCTAATATTTTTACCTTAAAACTTCCTTCATTAAAGTGCAGGCTCCCATCTTTTTTGACGATAATCCCCTTCATAAAATTCATCGGCGGAGAACCGATAAAACCAGCAACAAACTTACTCGACGGATTATCGTAAACATTTAGAGGGGTATCAAATTGTAAAATCTCTCCGCTCTTCATAATCGCGATGCGATCCCCTAAAGTCATAGCTTCGGTTTGATCGTGAGTCACATAGACCATTGTGTTTTGAATCTTAAGGTGTAGTTTGTGAATTTCAGTACGCATTTGCACCCGCATCTTAGCATCAAGATTACTCAAAGGCTCATCAAAGAGAAAAACATAAGGTTTTCTGACAATCGCTCTTCCTACAGCAACCCTCTGGCGCTCACCACCGGAAATCTCTCTTGGCCTCCTGTCAATCAAATGACCTATACCTAAAATCTGAGCGGCGTTTTTAACCCGATTATCAATATCTGTCTTTGGATAGTTACGCAATTTTAAAGCGAAAGCCATGTTGCTATAAACATCCATATGGGGATAGAGAGCGTAGTTCTGAAAAACCATGGCAATATTGCGGTCTTTAGGCGGAACATTATTAACCAACCGGTCTCCTACGTAAATCTCGCCCTTAGAAGGGGTTTCTAAACCGGCTATCATCCTTAAGGTAGTAGATTTACCACAACCAGAAGGACCAACCAAAACAACAAACTCACGGTCTTCAATCTCAAGGTTTACGTCCTTGACTGCCGGAACATTGCCCCTGTAGATCTTATATAAGTTTTTTAATTTTACTTCTGCCATAAACTCAAATTGTAAGTTTCAAACGTAAATATGTCAAGTCAAATAATAAACTAACTTTGAAATGGTAGCTCTTAGTTCTTTTCTGTGCACAACTAAATCTACAAGACCGTGCTCCAAATTAAATTCCGAAGTCTGAAATCCTTTAGGCAAATCCTGTTTTATGGTCTGCTTTATCACCCGCGGGCCGGTAAAACCAATCAAAGCATCAGGTTCGGCAATAGTCACATCGCCTAGCCCGGCAAATGAAGCCATTACCCCAGCCATGGTCGGATGTGTAAGCACAGAAATAAAAGGCACATTCTCCTTCTTGAGAAGCGATAAAGCTCCGCTAGTTTTTGCCATTTGCATAAGACTAAGCATACCTTCATACATTCTAGCGCCGCCACCAGAACCAGAAATAATCACTAGAGGCACTCTTCTAGCCAAAGCGTTTTCAGTAATAATAGCGATCTTCTCTCCTACTACCGACCCCATTGAACCCATAATAAAACGAGAGTCAGTAACTGCTAAGGCTATTTCCTTACCATCAATCTTAGCCTCACCAACAACTGCGGCAGCTTTTAAGCCGGTCTTTTCTCTTGCTTCTTCTAATTTTTGCTGGTAGGTTTTAGGACCAGAAAATCCTAAAGGATCAGAGGAGCTTAGATCTTGGGCTAGCTCCCTAAAGCTATCGGGGTCAATAAGCAGCTCTATCCTGGCCTGGCAAGTAAGTGGAAAATGATAGTTACATTTGGGGCATACCTGTAGATTCTCTTTTAGAATCTTGTTAAAAATTAAGTGAGAACACTTGGGGCACTTACTCCATAACCCGTCAGGAATGTTCTTCTTTTTCTTCTTGGGGCTATCGCCAAAAGGCTTTTTAAATATCCTCATGATTTTTCGTTTTACGTTTTAGTTTGTGGCTTTGCGCTTTTGAACCGCCTTATTGTAACACCGGAGGCAACTTTAGGATAAAAATATGTTGATTTCTGAGGTAGCCTAAAGCCCTGACTTGATATTTTAAACACAGCATCTAGATGAACTGCCCTTAGAATGAAGGCAACTTTTTTCCTACTAGCCATCTTTTTTGCTTCGCTAAGGCTATGAGTATACTCAATTGCGCCCTTTATCTTAAATAAAGGCAAAACAAGCTGGTGTAAGAGGTAAGTATCGAGCTCTCGATATAATTTATTAGGTATTTTATTTAGGGTAGCCCGATTTTTTAAGCTCAAGAAATAACACTGACCTTTTTTGCAAATACCTAAGTTAAATCCCGAATAGCTCCTTAGCTTCTTTTCAAGGCCACTCTGAGTAACTTTTTTAACCTTAAAATATTGTTCTAGTTTTTTAAAGAATTCTGAATCTTTATCCTCAATCGTAACCACTCTATGAGTCGGCATGATATTTAGGCCCTTTTGACAATCAGTAACATAGGCTAAGATGTAGTTAAGGTCCTTGAATCTATTCTTATTCTTCTTAAAGTAATCATAGCTTATTTCAAAGCGATGGTGGCCATCAGCGATGACCAGCTTGCACTTATTTATTGCCCTTCCGAATTTGGCGATATCCTTCTTATCGGAAATCCTCCAAACACGATTTGGGTTGTTATCACCGTCCTTAAACCTAAACAGGGGTTTCTTTCCGGAGTAAATTTTATAGATCCTCGCAAACTCATCCAGGCGCTTAGCAGCAATAATAAATACCGGGCTCAAATTAGCTTTGGTTGCTCTTATGATCTTTTTCCGGTCTTTTTTAGGCGCTGATAAGGTATGCTCGTGAGGAAAAATGCCCTTTTTATCCATCTGTAAGAGCGAGAGAAAGCCAAAGCGCATAAATGGGTTACCCTCAACATTAAACTTCTGCTCATAAAGATAATAACTTTCCTGGGGGTCATCAATTAAAACCCCTTTCTCAACCCATTTGTTCAAAAGGAAACCTTTTTCCTGATAATTCTTCTTATCAGCGATAAGAACGCGGGAAAAGTTATAAGGAGATTTCTTTCTCAAGGAGCTTAATTGCTTCGCGCTGATAACATCGTAAGGAGGGCAAATAACATTCGAATAATTCCTGGTGCGTGAAGGATTATAATAGGTTGCACAAAAAGGCTTAACCACAAGTGACCGCATTGCTACTTCTTGTTTTTTTGTCCACATCCGGATTGATCACACCCTGCGCAAGGGGTATTTACCTCTTTTTTGACACCGGAAGTGCCGGATTTCTTATAATCAGTGGCATAAAACCCTTTGCCCTTAAAAATTACCCCTGAGCCGGAACTAATCAGCCTCTTTACCTTGCCCCGGCACTGAGGGCATCTCTTCAGAGCTTCATCGCTCATCTTCTGAAAAGCTTCAAAATTAATACCACACTTTAAGCATTCGTAGTCATATGTCGGCATATTGTTATACCCCTCTATTCTTCTTTTCGCAGCTTTGCTAATTCTTTAAATAACCTCTTCTGCCGAAATGATAACTTTCTAGGTATTTTTATTTCAACTACTACTAACTCGTCACCAAGGCGCTTACTGCGTAAATTGGCAACTCCTTTATTTCTCAGCCTAAATACCGTATTGGGTTGAATGCCAGCCGGAATCTTCATCTTAACCTTTCCGTAAAGGGTAGGAACATCGATTTCTGCACCTAAAACTGCTTGTAATACTCCTACCTCGATTTTGCAATGTATATTATCTCTATCCCTTGCAAATACCGGATGAGGCCGGACACTTACGTAAACATATAAATCACCTCTACCACTACCGGCAAAGTTTCCTTCATTCTTTAACCTCAATATTGATCCGGTATCTACGCCTTTAGGGATACTCACTTTAAGTTTTCTATTGCCTTTTGTTCTTCCCTGGCCAGAACAACTTCGGCAAGGATTTCTAATAACCTTTCCTTCACCGCCGCAATTTGGGCAAGTCTGGGCAAAGCTTATGAATCCTCCCAGGCCGGCACGAACCGTTCCTTGCCCCCTACAGGTTGCACAAGCCTCTTTTGATGAACCTGCGGCAGCACCGCTGCCATTACAAGACTCGCACTTATCATAGCGGTTAAAGGTGATATCTTTTTCTGCTCCACTGCTTACCTCTTCTAAGCTAATGCTTACCTGAAACTGCATGTCCTCTCCGGTTCTTCTTCGGCTCCCGGAAGTACCGCGTCCTCCAAAAATATCAAACCCAGAACCGCCAAAGAACTGCTCAAAGATATCGCCAAGCCCTCCGGCACCACCAAAGATGCTTGAAAAATCTGCACCGCGAAAGATATCTTCAGTGGTATAGCGGGTCCGTATTGATCATACAGTTGCTTTTTTTGAGGGTCACTTAGAACAGCATATGCTTCGGAGATTTCTTTAAATCTCTCCTCGGCCCCTTTCTTTTTTGCAGGCTCGACCCGGTCAGGATGATACTTCATAACCAGCTGCCGGTAGGCTTTTTTGATTTCATCAACCCCGGCCCCCTTTGGAAGACCTAGAATATCGTAATAATCCTTTTTGGTGCTCATCATCGTTTTAAAATACAGAAGTCAGAAGATAGATAACAGAAAACAGAAAAAACCGGCTATTTTGATTCTTTCTGTCTTCTGTCAGCTATCATCTGTCATCTATTCTTATTTACTATCTTCTTCCTTATATTCGGCGTCAACAACTTCGTCATCTCCGGGCTTCTTTTCTCCTCCTTCTGACTGCTTGGCCCCAGCTCCCGAACCTTGCCCTCCGGCACCGTCTCCTTGATCTTTAGCCTGAGCGCTGGCCTTATAAATCTGCTCAGCCAGCTTATGCGAAGCCTGGGTAAGCTCATCCAATGCTTTTTGAATCTCTTCCTTACCTGGATCTGATTTTTTAAGTATTTCTTTTAAAGCATCCAACTTCTCTTGGATTTTCTTCTTCTCATCGTCTGACACCTTATCTCCAAAATCTTTTAAGGATTTCTCGGTAGCATAGACTGCCGTATCGGCTTTGTTCTTCAACTCAACCGATTCTTTTTTCTTCTTATCTTCTTCGGCAAAATTTTCAGCCTCTTTAACCATCTTCTCAATCTCTTCTTCGGATAATTTATCAGGTGCGGTTATCCGTATCGATTGTTCTTTTCCGGTTCCCTTATCTTTAGCGTGTACATGGACTATTCCGTTAGCATCGATATCAAAGGTAACTTCAATCTGGGGCAGGCCGCGAGGAGCTGCTGGTATACCGACTAAATCAAATCTCCCCAACTCAGTATTATCAGCTGCCATTTGCCTCTCTCCTTGCAATACTCTAATTGTTACTGCCGGTTGGTTATCTTCTGCGGTTGAGAAAACCTGGCTCTTCTTGGTAGGAATAGTAGTATTCCTGTCAATGAGCTTGGTAAATACTCCGCCGAGAGTCTCAATGCCTAATGAAAGAGGCGTAACATCAAGGAGAAGAACGTCCTTGGTATCTCCGGTAATTATCGATGCCTGAACCGCCGCGCCCATCGAAACACACTCCATCGGGTCTATACCGCGCTCGATCTTCTTGCCAACATAATCCTCGACAAACTTCTGGACAATCGGCATCCTGGTAGGCCCACCGACCATGATAACCTTATCGATGCCAGAGGCTGAAAGCTTAGCATCGCTAATTGCACTCTCCATCGGAGACTTACACTTGCTAACTATCGGCGTTACTAATTCTTCTACCTTAGCCCGATTTATTGACATAGTAAGATGTTTAGGCCCGCCGGAATCAGCAGTTATAAAAGGTAAGTTAATATCTGTGGTCAGGGTGCTGGAAAGTTCGATTTTTGCCTTCTCTGCTGCCTCACGCAATCTCTGCATTGCCATCTTATCATTTCTTAGATCTATTCCGGTTTGCTTCTTAAAATCATCGGCTATGTAGTTGATTAAAGCATTATCCATGTCAGTTCCGCCAAGATGGGTATCACCATGAGTTGCGAGAACTTTAAAACCGCCTTCAGCCCACATCTCCATTATGGTAACGTCCAAGGTACCGCCGCCAAAGTCAAATACCATAATTTTCAGCTCTTTACCTACTTTATTCAACCCGTAAGCCAGACAGGCTGCTGTAGGTTCATTGATAATTCTAAGGACATTAAAACCGGCAATTGTGCCGGCATCCTTTGTTGCCTGCCTTTGATTATCGTTAAAGTAAGCCGGTACAGTAATTACTGCTTCCTTTACTGTGTCGCCAAGATAACTCTGGGCATCGGCTTTTATCTTCTGTAAGATAAATGCCGAGATTTGCTGAGGCGTATATTCATTCCCGTAAACATTAAATTTAAAATCTGTTCCGATCTTTCTTTTGGCAGCCAGGACAGTGCCTTCGGGATTAACTGCAGCTTGTCTTTTTGCTGGTTCACCGACTAACCTTTGGCCGTCTTTCGTAAAAGCAACTACTGACGGAAAGGCTTTACCGCTGGCAACCCCGGCACCTTCAGCCGAAGGTATAAT
>CAZPYY010000057.1:0-6173 GCA_964590995.1 uncultured Planctomycetia bacterium
TCAGAGATTTTGCGCCGAAGATTTAACGGGGCTAAGTTTGATACCGAAGACACAGCTCTCCGGTTTTACCGGAGGGGGTAGGGAAGCGTTTCTAAAGCATTGAAGCTCACGGCGCGAGCCGGGGTGGAGTTTTAGGAAGTGAGAATGTTGGAATGAGTAACCGCAACCCAGCTGGGATAGCTGGGCGCCGAAAACCCAAGGTTTCCTTGGCAATGGATATCAGCCAAGGGTTAGGCGGGCCTAAGTTGCATCCCGTATTATTGCGGGATAGTAGCGATGGACAGACGGTCAATATTCCGTCCCTTCAGCACTTTTTGATGGGAGGACGGAGTTCAGTAGTCCGAGTGTCTTATTGGATTGGCATTCTTGGCTTAAGGATGTCTGCTTGGTAAATCCGGCAGACAATAGTCCAAGAGTTGAGAAAAGGTTTTCTTACGGGATAACCAATTCGGATGAGCGAGCTTCCAAGAAAAGTCCCTAAAATTAGAAGTGTTGAATCCGTACCGTAAACCAACACAGGTGGGTAGGTCGAGTAGACCAAGGCGAACGGGTGAGTCCTCGTGAAGGAACTCGGCAAAACAGCGGGCGTAACTTTGGGATAAGCCCTCCCTGCACCTTTTTGTTCTTGAGATAGATTGGATATATCTAACTTGAGGGTGAAAAGGTGCAGGGCGCAGCGAAAGATCCCTGGCGACTGTTTATCAAAAACACAGCTCCCTGCTAACTCGCAAGAGGATGTATAGGGAGTGACGCCTGACCAATGTCAGAAGGTTAACGGTGGAGGTGATTGTCTTTTAGATGATTGCCAACGCCCGAAGCCCTGATGAATGTCGGCCGTAAGAAATTTGCGGCTTCCTAGCGGCAACGTTGGGAAATAAACTCGGCTATATGCTGGAAAGCCGGTATGATTGGAATAACATCCGTAATTATGATATAATTTAATTATGGTGTATAAATATTCTAATTCCGGTCAATCAGCAGGAAAGACTCTTGATAAAATATCGAAAGAGATAGGATTTTATCTTTCTGGTTTTGCTGATGGAGAAGGAAGTTTTAATATCTCTTTAATAAAAAGAGATGATTATAAAAATAAATGGAAAGTTACTGTTGCATTTAATATTTCTCAAAAGGACAATACTATTCCTTTGTTATATAAAGAGATATTAAATTGCGGCACGATTAGGTATCGTAAGGATGGTATTTGTTATTATGAAGTAACAAACATTAAAGATATCAGATTTATAGTAATTCCATTTTTTAAAAAATTTCCTCTTTTATCGCAAGAAAGGAAGTTAAAATTTAAAATCTTTAAACAAA
The DNA here is from genome assembly GCA_964590995.1 of uncultured Planctomycetia bacterium. Taxonomy (GTDB): domain Bacteria; phylum Omnitrophota; class Gorgyraeia; order Duberdicusellales; family 4484-171; genus Susulua. The sequence continues at coordinate 1,318 of CAZPYY010000057.1, forward strand.
TTGCTGAAATTGTATATTATAAAAAACACTTAGAAAGAGGTGGAATGAAAAGATTACTAAAATTGAGAAGTAAAATGAAAGTAGCTAGAAAAAGAAAATATAGCAATCAAGAAATACTAAAGTCTTATTAAGAGAATCCTCAGAGGCCATATGCCGAGCCCTCATATTATAATGAGGTGAAGATATGGTCCATACTTCATGGCAACATGTGGATAATATGAACTATAACGGTCCTAAGGTGAAATTCATTGCCTTAGTAAAATTCGGCTATATGCTGGAACCCTCGTATTATTATGAGGCAATCAGCAGGGAAGTCGTAATTGACCCCTCAGAGACTACACGCCGAACCCAGCCGTAATTTTTGGGAATTGAAAGTCCTTATCGGAGTTTAATTTCAAGGTACGGCCTCAAAATTACTACCCTTTGCAAAGGGTAGTAATTTTGAGGCCGTACCTTGAATCTTGCCCAACTCCCAAAAATTACGGCTGGGAAGATATAGTCCGATCTATATAGCGATATATAGGATTTCGTCTTACAAGGCGAATAATAACATAATGAGCGAAGTTCCTTGTCTGGTAATTTCAGACCCGCACGAATGGCGTCACGACTGGGGAACTGTCTCCACGAGGAGCCCGGTGAAAATGCAGTAGGGGTGAAGATGCCCCTTACCTGCGGCAAGACGGAAAGACCCTAGGAGCTTTACTATAGGTTCTCATTGGGGTGTTGTTTTGGATGCGTAGCATAGCGGGGAGGCATTGAAACTTGACTTTCGGGTTGAGTGGAGCCGCCAGTGAAATACCCGTCTTTCAAAATGATATCTCTAACCTTGTTTAATCTTGGGACAGTGGGTGCTGGGTAGTTTGAGTGGGGCGCTCGCCTCCAAAAAAGTAACGGAGGCGCTTAAAGGTTGGCTAGGCCCGGATGGAAATCGGGCTGGTCGTGTAAAGGCACAAGCCAGCTTTACTGCAAGACGGACATGTCGCGCAGTTGCGAAAGCAGAACTTAGTGAACCGACCGTTGGTTGTAGAACCGCGGAAGATCACCGGATAAAAGTTACCCTAGGGATAACAGGTTAATAGGTCCCAAGAGTCCATATCGACGGACCTGTTTGACACCTCGATGTCGGCTAAAAAGATTGGCCGCTGTAGGAGTAATCCTACTGACAAAACTCAACTAATAACGGTGAATGCTATATAATATAGTTAATACCGTGGGAAGTCCCAGTGACCCCGTAACGACTGATCCCGTAGTACCACGGGAGAAATAGTGGGTACCAGATATTCTGGAGCTAAACCATTATTACACGTTGAGTCCCAGCCGTAAAATTTTTACAGCTGGGTAATGATATAGTCTATACACATAGTGATATGTGAATAATATGCATCTTATCCTGGAGGTGGAGAAGCTTCCAAGGGTGAGGACAACAAGCCCTTGTAAAATCAGCTCATAACGGTGGAGTCTAAATCTCATTTATGGTAAAATAACTATAATGAGACATGGTAATACCGTGGGAAGTTTACGACAAATATTATCTTCGTCAGAACAAGGCGAGATAATTTTTGGCACAGTATTAGGTGATGGGTATTTACAGAAAATGAAGACAGGATGGAGATTAGAAGTAAGTCATTCAGAAAAACAAAAAGAATATCTTTTCTGGAAATACAAAAAATTAATAAAATTTACCGGAGCTAAGCCGCATTTATCAAAGTTCTTTGATAAAAGGTTTGGAAAGGAATATAGGCAGTGGAGGTTTAAGACTAAAAGTAGTGATTTTTTAAGCCACTTCTATACTTTCTTTTATGGTCCAAAAGGTAAAAAGGAAATAAGAAAAGAGATAGTTGATTTATTAAAATCACCATTATCTTTAGCGGTTTGGTATATGGATGATGGAGGTAGAAGAAATGATTCATATGGAGTTTTCCTTAATTCTCTTTCGTTTAGCAAAAAGGAGAATCAGTTACTTCAGAAATGTCTAAAAGAAAATTTTTTTATTGATTCTAGAATACATTGGGTTAGCGATGGCTATCGCATATATATTCCAAGCAAAGAAGTAAAGAGATTTTTTTCATTAGTTTATCCTTATATCATTCCATCCATGAGATATAAATTGTCGTATAACCCCGTAACGACTTCGTTTGCCCGATTAGATCGGGCGCGGGATAGAAGGAAAAAATAAACTTCTATAAAACGCTGGTATTCTAAGGTATGTCTTAGGATAAAGGTATAGTCTGTGCAATGAGAAATCATTGATTAATAAAAACATGTTGGCTGTTCGCCAATTAAAAAGGTACGCGAAATTCGCGTCTTATACGAGTAATCGTATATGACAACTGACTTATATCGGTAGAACCTTCTTTAAGTAGAACCCAACTAAGAAGGGTTTACCGAGGGAAGATTCGGTAGTCAAAAACTATGTTTTTAAGAGGTAAGAAATTACAAGAGTATAAGAGTAAATTAGTTTTATCTCAAAGACAGAGAGAGCTTATAATCGGCTCTACATTAGGCGATGCTAATATAAGAATCCCAGGCCGCAATGTAAACGCTAATTTTATTGTTGCCCATAGTGGGAAGCAAAAAGATTATGTTTTGTGGAAGTATTCATTATTAAAAGAATGGGTACTGACACCGCCTAAAAAATCAATTAGAAGGTACCATAAAGATAAAACAAGGAATCTTATTTCCTGGAGATTTCTTACCTTAAGTCATCCACAGCTTACTGAGATATATCAGATATTTTATAGGAATAATAAAAAAATTGTTCCAGATAATATCGAGAAATTATTAGTATCTCCATTAAGTTTAGCTGTTTGGATTATGGATGATGGTAACAGGAATAAAAATGCGTTGTTTCTTAATACTCAGAATTTTTCACTTCAGGAACAAAGAGAACTTTGTAATTGTTTAGAGAGAAATTTTGGTCTAAGAGCGACCATTAATAAACATAGTATCTATAATGAAAGACAATTATACCGGATAAGGATTGATACAACTAGCACTAAAAAGCTGTGTCACTTAATCCATAAGTATTTATTGTCTTCTATGCACTATAAGCTACCGTTTCCCCGTAACGACTGAATCCGTAAGGGTGAAATAGTGGGTACCAGATATTCTGGAATTAAACCACTATTATACGTCAAGCCCCCCGGCAAGCCGGGGGTGAAGATATAGTCTGTACACATAGTGATATGTGAATAATATGGAGCTGGGTTCAGACCGGCGTGAGCCAGGTTGGTCCCTATCTGCCGCAGGCGTTGATACTTGAGGGGAGCTTTTGTTTGTACGAGAGGACCATGAAGGACAAACCTCTGGTCTACCAGTTGTTCCGCCCGGAGCATTGCTGGGTAGCTAAGTTTGGCAGGGATAAGCGCTGAAAGCATATAAGCGCGAAGCCCACCCCAAGATGAGGTATCTTAGATTGGTAGAAGATTACTACCTTGATAGGCTTCAGGTGTAAGTCCTGTAAGGGATTGAGCCGAGAAGTACTAATAAATCATTTATATTCACCCGCTGGAATTTTTCACCCGCTGAATACTTTAGCGGCCGGGGAAAATTCGGGCGGACACACCCTCCCAAGTTTTTGGATGTTAGGATAAATTAGAGGTTGAATTTCAAAATTGCGAACCTGTTTATCCGAGGTTGAACCTCAAAACTACGAACCTCTGCAGAGGTTCGTAGTTTTGAGGTTCAACCTCGGGTTAATTAGAGTATAAATATGGGGATTATACTGGCGTTGCCCCACCTGTTCCCATTCCGAACACAGAAGTGAAATGCGCCGAGGCCGATGATAGTCCTTTTTAGGGCGAAAGTAGGTAGTCCCCATATTTGTACTCTAATCCTTGCCCCGCACCGAACTTTGTTCTGATGCGGGGTTTACTATCTTAAGCAAAAACCCTATACTGTATGTAGAGGGTTTTTGTATTTATGTCCAGACGAAGAAACAAACAAATAATTATTGCTTTAGTTTTCTTTTTGATTTTGTCAGTAGTCGGTTTTTTAATTTACTATTTCAGCCAGCCGGCTCCTACTTGCGATGACAATATTCAAAATCAAGGAGAGGAGGAGGTTGATTGCGGCGGTCCTTGTTCGGCTTGTGAATTGGTTCATATAAAAGCTCTTGAAGTAGAATGGGTTAAGGTTGTTTCCGGACAGGACAATTTTTACGACCTGGCCGCTCAAATAAAGAATCCTAACCAGAATTACGGCAGCGGCCAGATATCTTATCAATTTGAGCTTTATGATAATCAAGATAATTTAATAATTAAATACCCGGGCGAGACTTTTATTCTGCCCAATCAGACAAAATATCTTCTTAAAATTAAAGCGGAAAGCGGCGAACCAATTAAGCGAGTAAATCTTTCTTTCGGTCAAATTAAGTGGCATAAGCCAAAAGATTACCAGTTTCCCCAATTGGTTGTTCAGCAAAAGGAATATCATCTTTTGGATAGTCAAGAAGCGGGCTTTGCTCAAGTCAGAGCTATTTTGATTAACAAGGCAAGTTTTGATTTTAATAAGACAGATATTGATATTCTTTTATTTGATTCAAATTATCATTTACTGGCTCTTAATACCAACGAGATAAGGATATTATTGTCCGGTCAGGAACGAGAATTCTTTTCCACCTGGTTTAGTCCAATATTCGGTCAGGTATCTTTTATTGAAATTGAGGCAGAGACAAATATCTTTGATTTGGATAATTTTTTGTCTGGCGGGAGGGAGAAAGAGAAGTTTCAGGAGTATTAAAAGGGGTGGGGAGTTGATTTCAAGGTACGGCCTCAAAATTACTACCCTTTGCAAAGGGTAGTAATTTTGAGGCCGTACCTTGAAATCAAGATGGGCTTCCAAAATTCTCTTGAATC
>CAZPYY010000058.1:0-5831 GCA_964590995.1 uncultured Planctomycetia bacterium
TCTTTTGGTAGGGCAACGATGATCCGAAAGAGGACATCGCATATTTTAATAGAGCTGGAGAAGCTTTAGAAAAATTAATTAAAGGAGCAAAGACAAAATAAGCTTATGGGACAAAAAGTTCACCCCTATGTGTTAAGAATCGGATTTGGTAAAGATTGGCTCTCGCGTTGGTTTTCTCCCAAAAAGAGAGAGTTTGCTTCATTTTTGGAAGAAGATATGCGGATACGAGAGCATATTAAGAAGAGCTACCCTAGAGGTTCAGTAGCAACGATAGTTGTAGAGAGAGTGTCTTTAGGGATTATAAGGATTAGAATAAGGACTTCCCGGCCAGGAGTTATCATTGGAAGGCGTGGCCAAGATATTGAACGGGTGAAGTCAGAGTTAAATAAATTAGCTAAGAAAGAAATTATTATTGATGTCGAAGAAGTTACCGAGCCAGCATTAGAAGCGCAATTAGTTGCTGAGATGATTGGCTTTCAGCTTATTCGACGGGTACATTTCAGACGGGCAATGAAGAAGGCTATACAACAAGTAGTTTCTGCTGGCGGAGAAGGAATAAAGGTAAAGTGCTCAGGCCGTTTAGGCGGAGTAGAGATTGCTCGTAAAGAGTCTTATAAGTATGGTAAGGTGCCTTTGCAGACATTTCGGGCCGATATAGATTATGGATTCTATATTGCCAAAACTACTTATGGAACAATAGGAATTAAAGTATGGATTTACAAAGGCGAGAAGAGATTGGGGCACTATCTAATTAAAGAAGAACAAAAGAGTTAATTATGCTTATTCCTAAGAGAGTAAAATACAGAAAAACCCAACGCGGAAGACGCAAAGGACTTGCCGTCGCCGGTTCTAAGGTTTCTTTTGGTGAGTACGGGGTAAAAGCTTTAGAAGCAGGATGGCTTAAGAATACTCAGATTGAAACTGCAAGAATTATTCTTACCAGGCGCCTAAGAAGAGGTGGTAAGTTGTGGATAAGAATTTTTCCTGATAAGCCAATAACAAAAAAACCTGCTGAGTCCCGTCAAGGTAAGGGTAAGGGTGAAGTTGAAGGTTGGGTAGCAGTTATAAGAAGGGGAAGGGTTCTTTTTGAGCTCGGAGGAATTCCTGAAGATTATGCTCGGGCATCTTTTCGCTTGATTGCTTATAAGCTGCCCTTTAAGACTATGTTTGTAACCAGAAAGAGGTAATAAGAGCAGAGAAGAACTATAGGCAAAAGATGAAGATAGAAGAATTACGCGGATTATCAGAAGAAGAATTGCAAGATAAGCTAGACGAATTAAACAAGCAACTTATGGAATTGCAATTTAAACGCAGGAGCGGAGTAGAAAAACCACATCTTTTTAAAGTGGTCAAGAAGGATATTGCCCGTATTTTTACGGTTTTGAACCAAAAACAAGGAGCCGATAGTGAAAAAAGGTAAAGTTTTAGAGGGTCTAGTCACCTCTGATAAGAGTGACAAAACTATTACGGTCTTGGTAAAGATGAAGTTTTCGCATCAATTGTACAAGCGGCCGTTAATAAAGAAGAAGAAATTTAAGGCCCATGATGTTAATAATGAGGCTAAAATTGGTAACCGGGTAAAGATAATTGAATGCCGGCCTTTTTCTAAGGACAAGTGTTTTAAACTGCTTGAGATTATAAAATGATTTATCTTAGAAGCAAATTGGATGTGGCTGACAACAGTGGAGCAAGAAAAGTTGCTTTTATCAGTGTTATCGGTAAGAAGAACAAGGACCGTGCTGATATCGGCGATGTCATTACTGCAAGTGTTAAGATAGCCTCTCCTAATGCCCCGATAAAAAAAGGTGAAGTTGTAAGGGCGGTAGTAGTAAGAACACACTATCCGATAAAGAGGAAAGATGGTTTGGCAATTAGATTTGATAAGAATGCTTGTGTGATAATCGATAAACAAGGTAATCCCCGGGCGACAAGAGTATTCGGTCCAGTGGCAAGGGAGCTTAGAGATAAGTTCAGTAAGATATTGTCTTTGGCTCCAGAGGTAATATAAGCTTATGGGTCTAGAGATTAAAAAAGGCGATAAGGTAGTAGTGATTGCCGGTAAAAATAAAGGAAAAATCGGTAAGGTATTACGAGTTAGTAATAATCCCAAAAGAATTATAGTAGAGGGTGTAAATTTAGTAAAAAAACACGTTCGGCGTCGTTCGGAGAGTGAGACCGGAGGAATAAAGGAGGTTTCGTCAACTATTAATGCCTCTAATGTAGCGCTATTCTGTGGTAGCTGCAACAAAGGGGTAAGATTTGGCGTGAAGATATCCGATGATAAGAGCAAAGTAAGGATTTGTAGAAAATGTCAGAGGCCAATTTAGAAAAAAAATACGTACCGCGTTTACTTACACTATATCGAGAGGAAATCGTCCCTCAATTAAAGGCTAAGCTTAATTCTAAGAATAACCTTGCTGTACCTCGCTTGATAAAGATTGTAGTAAATATGGGCGTTGGAGAGGCGACTTCTGATTCCAAGATTATTGAAAAAGCAGCTGAGGAGTTAGGAGTGATTACTGGGCAAAAGGCTAAGATATGCCGTTCTCGCAAGGCAATATCCAACTTTAAGTTGAGGCGAGGACAAGCGATAGGGTGTTGTGTAACTCTGCGAAAAAACATGATGTATGAATTTCTAGATCGTCTTATTACAGTTGCAATTCCTCGAATTCGCGACTTCAGAGGTTTTCCTTTGAAGTCCTTTGATCGAAGAGGAAATTATACCTTTGGATTGTCTGAGCAGGGGATATTTCCTGAAATTAACCTTGATAAGATAGGTAGAACTCAAGGTATGAATATATGTATTAATACTAACGCAACTAATGACGAAGAGGCAATAGAATTGCTCAAATCGTTTGGGTTTCCGTTTAGGAGGTAGAATGGCAACTACAGCTAAAATTGAAAAATGGAAGAGGGAGAAGAAGAAACCAAAGTTTTCTACCCGCTGCAAAAATCGCTGCCGTTTCTGCGGCAGGCCCAGAGGTTATATCCGGGATTTTGAACTTTGTCGAATCTGCTTCCGGCAACTTGCCTGGCAGGGATTGATTCCTGGTGTAAAAAAAGCCAGTTGGTAAGCTGGCTAATTTAAGGCGAGCAAAATAAAAAAGTGAGAAGGCGATAAAATGAGTAGAACAGATTTAATTAGCGATGCTTTTACGATAATAAGAAATGCTTTAAGAGCAAAAAAAGAGGATGCTTATATCCCTTATTCTAATCCTCTGTCGAAGATCTGTGAAATCTTAAAAAGAGAGGGGTATCTGGAGAATTTTAAAGAGGTCGACTTAGAGAAGTTTAAGAAGATAAAGGTCTATTTAAAATATGAAGGCAAGAAGAGTGTTATTAGTCAGATAGAAAAGATTTCTTCGCCAGGAAGAAGAGTATATGCCAAGAGAAAGAATATTCCTTCTGCCTTAGGCGGATATGGAGTAACTCTGGTCTCCACTTCAGGAGGAATACTTACTGATAAGGAAGTTAAAGAGAAGGGGATTGGCGGCGAAGTTATCGGAATGGTTTGGTGATAAAAGATGTCACGAATAGGGAAACAAATACTAGAGTTACCAAAGGATGTAAAAGTTAAGCTTGAAGGTAATCTTTGCCTTGTTGAGGGTAAAAGTGGTAAGTTAGACCTTAATATTCCAGCCGGCATTAAGGTAGAGGTGAAAGATAATATCTTAACGGTTACAAGAGGTAATGACTCCAAGCAGTCAAAGAGTCTCCATGGAACAATAAGGGTTTTAATTGGGAATATGGTAAAGGGTGTAACCGAAGGATTTAAGAAAGAGCTAGAGATAATCGGTGTAGGCTATAAGGCCCAAATGAAAGGAAAAAAGCTTGCTTTAAATATAGGGTTTTCTCATTCGGTAGAAATAGATGTACCGCAAGGTTTAAAGGTTTCAACTCCGGTTGCGACTCGCATTGAGGTTTCCGGAATTGATAAACAAAAAGTTGGCGAGTTTACCGCGAAGATAAGAAGAATATATCCTCCCGAGCCTTACAAGGGTAAAGGCATAAGATATAGAGGAGAGGAAGTACGTAAAAAATTAGGAAAAGCATTAGCAAAATGAAGCAGATAGGAAGACAGAGAAGACATAAGAGCATTGCCCGCAAAGCTAGAGGTCTAAAGGATCGACCACGTTTAGTGGTGTTTAGGAGCAAAAAGCACATTTACGCTCAGGTGATCAACGATTCTCTTGGTAAGGTAGTAACAAATGCTTCTACTCTCAGCAAGGAGTTTAAAGAGAAGAAGATAAAGTCTACTAACCAAGATGCAGCTAAGGAAATCGGTAAGATGATTGCCAAGAAGGCTAAAAGCTTAGGAGTTGAGGCTGTTAGCTTTGATCGTGGCGGCTATAAATATCATGGGAGAGCAAAGAAATTAGCTGAAGGAGCAAGAGAAGGAGGATTAAAGTTTTGAAGGATAATAAGAACAAAAACAATAATACAGAGAGAAAGGAAGAAGCTTTCATTGAAAAAGTTCTCTTTATCAACCGGACCACTAAAGTTACTAAAGGTGGTAAGAATTTATGTTTTGCCGCTTTAGTAGTCGTAGGTGACGGGGTATCTTCAGCTGGTTTTGCTCTAGGTAAGGCTAATGAGGTTGCTGATGCCATAAAAAAGGGGATAAGCAGAGCCAAAAAACAAATAGCCCCGATAAAGAAGAAAGGAACGACCATACCACATCAGGTTATTGGAAAGTTTGGCGCTGCTGGTATCTTACTTAAGCCGGCAGCAGAAGGAACTGGCGTTATTGCCTGCTCTCCGGTAAGAGCAGTCTGTGAGTGTGCCGGAATAAAGGATATCTTAACTAAAAACTTAAAGAATACAACTAACCCGGTGAATGTAGTTAAAGCTACTTTTGAGGGTTTAAAGAGCTTGAAGGGTTAAAATGGATTTATCTAATATTACAAAGATAGGCAAAAAAGCAAAGAAACCTAAGCGGTTAGGCCGAGGAGCTGGTAGCGGATCGGGTAAGACTGCCGGTCGAGGCCATAAAGGCGCTGGCCAGCGTTCAGGCAAGAAGCTGCCTTATGCTGGTTTTAGAGGCGGTAATCTCCCCCTAGTTAGGACTCTTCCAAAAAGAGGTTTTAGGCCTCCTCGAAGAGCAAAATACCAGATAGTTAGTTTAGGGGATATTCAGAAAAAGTCAAAGGAGAGTGAAGAAATTAATCCTAAAAGCTTGAAGAAGCTTAAGCTAATACGGGATGAGGAGAAACCAGTTAAAGTTTTAGCAACCATAGATGGTAAGCTTTCAAAAAAATTAGTAGTTAAAGTAGATAAGTTTTCTACTAAGGCCAAAGAACTTATTGAGGCTACCGGAGGAAGTATAGAGTGTTTAACTCGATAGGTAATATATTCAAAGTAGAAGAGTTGAAGCGAAAGATTTTTATAACTTTGTCTTTATTGGTTGTTTATCGTGCCGGCTGTTTTATTCCTACTGCCGGAGTAGATACTTTTGCTTTAACTCAGTTCTTTGATAAACTTGCCAAAACCCAAGGCCAGGGTCTTTTTGGTATGGTTAATCTTTTTACCGGAGGTGCCTTAACGCGTTTGAGCATCTTCTCTTTAGGTATTATGCCTTATATTTCAGCATCGATTATCATGCAGCTTCTTACTGGTGTTGTACCAGCTTTAGAGAGAATTGCTAAAGAGGGTCGAGCCGGCTATGAGCGGATAAACCAATACACCAGATACTTTACCTTCCTCTTATGCGCGGTTCAAGGATTGTTCTTGTCTTTATGGCTAGAGAGCCCGGCAAATTTTGATGGGATTGTAATTGTTCCTACCCCGGGGTTAATGTTTAAATTGATTACTATACTTACCTTAACTTGCGG
>CAZPYY010000059.1:0-2555 GCA_964590995.1 uncultured Planctomycetia bacterium
TCCTGGTACAAAAAGCAGAAGATAACTATAAAAGCCACTACCTGCATAAACGGCTTAAACCGACCGCTTCTGGCTTCGATAATCACTCCTGACTGCACGTTTTCCGTCTTTTTTACCATGATTCTATTAATCTATGGGATTCCCTATCTTTTGTAAAGGCTTCCCTGAAAGACCATCAGTTCCAATATAATGATCTAGCTTAAACTTTTTAAGGACAGGGTCTCTAACCTTATACTTATAAACAGCTCCGGCTATATGATATACCCCCCCAAAGGCCTGACGAGCCATAAAGGCATCCTGTTTATCCATATCTTTAGTTATACGGCTTACGCCCATACCGATTAATTCGGAAGGAATGGCTGAAAAAGCCTTAACCGCACCATGAGTAAGTGCCTGGCCAGAAGTATTTGCTTTTGTAGGCGCAAGCACATTTTTTTTATACCAACCCTGATTAACCGGACCAAAAGATTGTTTATCTTTGGTCATACCACCGCTAGCCACATAATCCTTATAAGAACCTGCCTTGCTTGGCACAACAGGAGCAATTGATGAAGCAACTACCCCTCCCGCAAATGAACCTGTCACACCGGCAGCAGCGTTTACCCAAGGCTTTATTCTCCCCTTGCTATCAACATTATTAGCCAAAATCATACCTTCAGCACCACCGCTAATTGTTCCGACAGTCATAGCTTTAATAGTACTGTTAGAAGCTGCTCTGACTCCTAAAGTGCCGGAAGGGTTTAAACCTCCCCCAACCGCTCCGGTAACCATAGAAGAAACAAGTACTGTCTGAGAAACGTCCCAGTCCTGCTGTCGCCCTACCGTATTTACAGCTGCGCCTACTTCAGAAAGAGCAAGCATTGAACTATAGTTGCTTGCCCAATCCCCAAGGTTGCCAACGCTAGATATTCCACCATTAAAACCACCATATTCCTTTAATCCAGTGGTGAGATCAATCTTACCTCCACCAGTAAAAAAATTATATTCATTATATGAAGCACTAATCCCATCAGCTATAGCGGCGCCGACAAAAGTTGAAGCAAGGCTAATTCCTGTACTGACCGCAAACTTACCAACGTCGAATCCTCCTAAGTCACCGCCGCCGGATGAACGCGCGAATGCTAAGTGGGTAAAAACCTGGGTCTGAAGGGTAAAGATTATTAACAATGCGAGAAAAATTTGTGTTCTTTTGTTTCTAAGAATATTTTTCATCGCTATCGCCTCCCCTACAAAGCGAAAATTAGATAACTCCCCCTTTCCCCCGAAGATCTTTTTTATTTTTATTTTTTTTATCATAATATTATATATAATAAAAAAAAACCGAGCTGCTATTCGTAAGCAGCCCGGCTATCCTTGAGGTTTGCTATTTTAAAGTTATTAGGACCCGTGGCTTTGCGTCCCCTAATTACTCAGGGTTTGCCTTATATCAGCCATCTCTAAGGTGTTTGTCTAACCATTAGAATATAACATATTTTATATATAAATGTCAACAATTGCTTAAGAAAAAAGCCCTTTTTGAAAGCCTTTTCATTGATAATACCCGGTTGAGGCTTAGCCTCAACCGCGAATATTAAATATAAATAATAGCAAGCTAGTTATTGTGGACATTCCAATTCATAACTGCTTGATATTTAGAATGTTATTCATCCTTTGCGTACTGAACCGAATCTTTGTCATCCTATTTGTCCATATTCCTTATTTTGTCGGCTGGGTTATTACAAATGGTTGAGAATAATCTTCACTAAATACTAACACCCCTGCGGTATAAACAGGGTAACAAACCATGAAAATTTAACTTGAAATGTTAAAATTTCATGGTAACATTTAATTATGGAAATAAGACGGTCCAAAAAAATCGAGGCACTTAAAAATGCTTTTCAGTATTCACCAGCTATTGCTATCCTCGGACCAAGGCAGTGCGGAAAAACTACCCTTGCCTATCAGTTTACTGCCGGCTTCAGCCGGAATAAAACCCATTTCTTTGATCTCGAAAACCCTAACGATTTAGCTGCCCTGGATAATCCGGTTTTGGCTCTACAGGAGCTAAAGGGACTTATTGTTATTGACGAGATCCAGAGACGGCCGGATTTGTTTCCGGTTTTAAGGGTCCTAATTGATAGGTTTCCGGATAAGAAGTACCTTATCCTTGGCAGCGCCTCGAGGAATCTTCTAAAACAGAGTTCGGAAACTCTTGCCGGCCGAATAAGTTATCATGAATTAGGAGGCTTTTCTCTTGACGAATTGGCTCCGGCGGATCAAAAAAAAAGGTGGACTCGGGGCGGATTCCCCCGTTCTTTTCTTGCGCCCGACAACCAAGCTTCATTTAATTGGCGTCAGGATTTTATCACCACCTTTTTGGAGCGGGATATCCCTAACCTTGGTCTTAATATCCCGGCTAAAGGGCTGCGCCGCTTCTGGATGATGCTTGCGCATTATCACGGAAATATATTTAATGCCTCCGAAATAGCGCGCAGTTTAGGCATTTCTAATGTAACGGCCGCAAGATATTTAGACCTTTTGTCAGGTACATTCTTGGTACGTCAATTACAACCCTG
>CAZPYY010000059.1:2565-5819 GCA_964590995.1 uncultured Planctomycetia bacterium
ACAATACCAAAAAGCGGATTGTTAAACGTCCAAAAGTCTATTTTCGCGATTCCGGCATTTTCCATACCCTATTGGGAATATCTACTATCGAAGAATTAAATAAGCATCCGCGGGTGGGTACTTCCTGGGAAGGCTTTATTATCGAACAGATTATATCCTCCATGGAACTAAGAGAAGAGGATGCCTATTTCTGGGGAGTACATACCGGAGCCGAATGCGATTTGATATTTCCTAAAAAAGGGAAACTTTGGGGGGTAGAGGTAAAATATCAGGACGCACCGGGCATTACACCGTCAATGCGTTCAGCAATATCAGAAGTTGCCTTAGAGCATTTATGGGTGGCATACCCGGGAAACCGCACCTATTCTTTAGACAAAAAGATAACAGTTGTCCCAGCATCGCTCATCTCAAACATCTCTAAGGCGATCAGAGCCTGAAGGCTCGCTTCAACCAAAATTACCGGCCGGCGCCAAACAAACCTTTAGTCATAAAGTTTACGAGGATAGGGCCGGCTACAATTATCATAATAACCGGCAAAATACAAAAGATAAGAGGAACAAGGCGAGCATTTTTCACAACTCCTTCAACTTTACTAAATCGGCTGGGGTTAAAAATGTAACCTCTACACCTTCTATCACCCGCTTGCCGCTAAGCGACAAATTTATGCAATAGCCTTTTCTAGGCTTATAAACCCGCAGAAAACTTCTGAGAGATTTGCTGATCTTAAAATCTTTTAAATGCATTCCTTTTACTTCAAAGGGGATTGGCTCAATCGTGGAAATAATAAAATCTACCTCTGCTCCGGCCTTAGTCCGCCAAAAATTAATAGGGTCTATTTCTTCTACGCAGCCGTTTAAATAAAGATAAGAAAAGTTTTCAAAGAGGCTGCCTTTATCAGGACGAAATTCAAAATCACCAAAGTTTCCTATGGCAAAGTTTCGGATGCCGGGGTCACGGAAATAAACCTTAGGGCTTTTAAGAAGCTCTTTCCTGGGGTTTTTATAAAAGGGCCTTACAAAATCCAGAATATAGGTTTGCTCCAGATAAAACAAGTAATTTTCCAATGTATTCTTATGAATACCCAAACTGTTAGAAAGCTCGTGTTTATTGACAAGATTACCTATTTGAGAGGAAAGAATTTTTACTAGATTGCGAAACGCACCCTCATTTTCAACTTTAAGAAAATTCTTAACGTCTTTTTCGATGTAACTCTGAAATATCTCTTTGAGGAGCTGTAGTTTTATCCCTTCGTTCTTTGCCATGGCAACCGCAGGATATCCTCCGAATTTAAGGAAATGGTTGAGAACCTTTTTAAAATTATCCTCATTTTTAACAACAGTATCAAAACCCCTTTTAGGAAACATGGCTTCAGAAAGCTCCTCTAAATTAAAAGGATTAAGGTGAAAAACTACCTTTCTGCCGGTAAGAGCTTCATGGATTTTGCTTTTAATTTCAAGTGCGCTTGAACCTGACACGATTAGCTTGGCCGGTAAATGAAGGTCATAGATTCCTTTTAAAAATAAACCCGGTTCTTTCAAACGCTGAACTTCGTCAATGAACACATATGTTTTTCCTTTAGATTCGGCAACCAGCTCAACCAGACGGTCAGCATTATCAAAAAACTCAAGATGCCCGGATATATCGAGATTGAAATAATGTATATTTTTGGTCTTTGGAAGAATATGACCGTACATTAACTGATAGAGTAAGACGCTCTTGCCTGTCTGTCGTGCACCGGTAACAATGATTATCTCCTCCCTGTCCAGCCAGGACAGTATTTTCTCCTTGATCCGGCGCTCAACAACCCGCACGGGTAACTTTGCTCCGCGCTTTTCTAACTCAATTCTTTTTTTGCTATAATTCATTTTCCTAACTATTATTACATATAATTTTAGCAAGGATATTATAACATACCAAAATAGTTTGTCAATTCAATCCTTTGATTTTTAAGAAGTGCCAAGATATTAAAAGAAGTTACTGACCTACTCCGAATAAGCCCTTTGTCATGAAGTTTACGAGGATAGGGCCGGCTACAATTATCATAATAACCGGCAGAATACAAAAGATAAGAGGAACGAGCATTTTTATCGGGGCTTTCATGGCTATTCTTTCTCCGCGATGAAATCTTCTCATTCGAGAGTCATCAGAGAGAATTTTAAAGGTCTCCTCTACTGGGGTTCCCATTCTATCTGCCTGGACTAAGGTTCTCACAAAAGATGTGACATCAGGGGTATTAAGCCTCTTAGCCATATCCCTTAAAGCCTCTAGCCGGGGCTTGCCGACATTAATCTCTTTTAGAACAACTATTAGCTCCTCAATCAGGGGGTTAACTTTAACCTTATTTATAATCCATCTTACCGCAGCCATAAAGTCTAACCCCGCACCTACACAAAGGGAGAGTAAATCCACAGTCTCTGGTAATACCCTCTCTATTGAATACTTCCTAGCCCTGACCTTATTCTTCAAAATTAGGGTCGGTAAGAAGAATCCTCCAATAGCTGCTACTAATAACCATAACCCTGAATCTACACTGAATATGAAGTAAAGGATTAAAGGCAAGAATATAGCTGTTAGCTCCTTGACTGATAAGAACTCTGAGGGGGTAATCTTCCACTTAGCAAAAGATATCTTCGTACCCAGAGATTTCTCTAACCTTAAGAGCTTTAAGACCGGCTTATTTATCGGCACAAAGATACTTAAAAAAGGAGCGCTAAAAGAACTCCGTTTCTTCTTTACCTCATTGCCAAAGATAGAGATTGTCTCCTTAGATTTTGGCAGCAAACCCAGAAAAAAAAGGACGAATCCTGCGGCTAAAGCTATATAAAAAAGATAAATCATAATTAAACTAAAAAGTTAATGTTTGGTTTTTGGTTTTTAATTTTAGTTTGCGTTTATATTTTGATTTTACCAAATATCACAATCAATATAATCCCTATTAATTGTAAGAATCCCGCTGCTATAAGCAATATTTTGCCTATCTCATTCTGCCACATAACCTCAAAATGCCTGGGGTTAATCTTTAAAACAACTAGAGCAAATACCGGCCCAAGAAGGGAGATAATTACTGCCTGTAACCGGGCCTGAAGGGTTAAAGTTTGAACCATCTCTTTTAGTTTAATCCTGTCTCTTATAGTCTCAATAAGCCTAGCAAATACCTTTGTTAGGTCTCCTCCGGTCTCTCTGGCAACTAGAATTGCTGAAGTAATCAAGGCCATCTCCTCTGAAGGCATTCTCTTGTCTAGCCGGGTTAAAGC
>CAZPYY010000060.1:0-5755 GCA_964590995.1 uncultured Planctomycetia bacterium
ATAAACTTCTTTGCTATGGGCTAATAGACAATATAAAAGAATACGCTTAGATTAACGAAGTAAGCGGCTTGCATATTTATTGGGAGGCGATATGCAACAAAAGGGAGAAGGAGAGCGGTTATGGTAGTGTCAGATTACTTAAGAGAAAAATTCTGCCGGGTTGATTTGCAAGCAACCGATAAAGAAGACGCCATTAAAGAACTGGCAGAGGTTTTAAACGCTGGCGGTAAAACAATAGACCAAGAGGCTTTCATAAGAGATGTTCTTGAAAGGGAAGAGCTTGGTTCAACTGGTATTGGCAATAATGTCGGGATACCTCACGCAAGAACTAAAGCGGTTAAGGGTTTTGTTATTGCCTTTGGCCGCTCAACTTCCGGTATTGAATTTAAAGCTTTGGACGGTGAGAGGGTTAATCTAATCTTCCTTATGGGTGCAGATCCCGGCGAACTGAATCTTTATCTGAGAATTTTAGCCGAGCTGTCAAAATTACTCATGAACGGCGCGTTTAGAGAGACTCTTATATCTGCTACTAGTGCTGCAGAAGTAATTGCAGCAGTAAAAAGGTTTGAGAAGTGATAAAAATGCGAGTAATTGAAGCTGCACAAACCGATATCATTAAAGTCAAGCGTTCCCTGACATTGCGAGGCCTTCTCGATATGTTCAAGGACTTCCACACTACTCCCTTAATTCCCGTTGTTAATGCCCAAAATCATCTTATTGGTCTTGTCTACCCTGAGAATCTACTGGACTTATTGCGACCAGCTCAGGCAAAGCTATTCCGGAATATCCCCTTTATGGAGATGGATGAAGATACATTTGACTTAGAACCAATTCCCTCTATGGGGGAGTTGATAATCGTCGATGACATTATGGACACCAATTTTGTCTCGATTAAGGATGAGGATTCTCTGGAAGAAGCTTACAAAATTATGCGTTTAAATAAGAAAGAGCGCCTGCCTGTTGTTGACACCGAAGGCAAAATCGTGGGAATATTGGGAATTTTCGACATCATCTGGAGAATGTTTAAAGAAAAAGAAGTCGTATAAGAGCATATCTGATGATAAATAACCCAACCTTAAGCCTAGCTATTATATTCATTTTAAGTTTCTTTGCATCACGTCTAACCAAAAAACTTAAAGTTCCTACCATTACAGCCTACGTAGTCTTGGGAATTTTGCTTTCGCCCAGTCTATTTAATCTGATTTCCAAAGAGTTCTTAGCGACCTCTGACTTTTTTTCTCAAATTGTTCTCGGTATGATTGCTTTTAGTTTGGGCGAGAGCTTTTCTCTGAGCACTCTGCGGCGGGTAGGGAGAGCAGTTACCGGAATATCTATCAGTGCTTCGTTGTTTCCCTGGTTTTTGGTAACTTTCGCTGCCTGGGTGTTTTTTAAGCAACCTTTTTATATTGCTCTTGTTTTCGGTGCAATTGCCGCTGCTACTGCTCCGGCAGCCGTAGTTATGGTAACCCAAGAGTATAAGAGCAGAGGCGACTTTACTGATACTCTCTTAGGGGTAGTAGCTATCGATGATGCCTGGGCCTTGATAATTTTCGGATTGTCTCTATCTGTAGCCAAAACATTTATAACCGGCAATGGTAATACTATTGGTATTTTTAAAGATTTACTGAGGGCGTCAATGGAAATCGGAGGTTCGTTTGTATTAGGCGGGGTGGTAGCATTCGTCTTCAATAAGCTCTCCAGTTTTATTAATACAATGAAGGAACGTTTAATTTACACCTTTGGTTTCTTATCCTTAGTTATAGGATTAGCGATATCGTTTAATTTTTCGGTACTTCTATCTTGTATGTTTTTCGGAGCGCTCTTGGCTAATATCAATAAGGAGAGTTTTCAATTTTTCAACTCTTTGCGGGAGATAGATGCACCTTTGTACTTGATATTTTTTGTATTAGCTGGAGCAAGCTTAAAAGTTAGCGTTTTAGGTGCCTCAGTCATTTTAACCTTAGGATATATAGCCTTTAGAACTTTTGGTAAGGTAGTTGGTGCTTTTATTGGAGCAAAGGTAGTTGATGCCTCTTTGAACATAAAAAAATATATAGGATTAGCGTTAATTCCCCAGGCTGGTATAGCTTTAGCCTGTGCTTTGATTGCTAAACATGCTATCGGCGGAATCTGGGGGGATACAATTTTAACCATTACTATTGCCAGTACAGTAATTTTTGAACTCATTGGCCCTTGGGCCACAAAATATTCTCTAGTTAAGGCCGGAGAGATAAGAGAAGATATAAAGAAGTAAACCGTAATGCGAGTTCCAAGGAGCAATATTTTGGCGTTTGTTTTAGCCGGTGGAAGAGGAGAGAGGTTATTTCCCTTGACTTCCGAGAGAACAAAACCTTCGGTTCCTTTTGGCGGTAAATATCGGATAATTGATTTTACTCTGAGCAGTCTAGTAAATTCAGGTATTTATTCTACCTATGTCCTGGTTCAATATAAGTCCCAGTCTTTAATCGAACATATCCGAACAAGCTGGCGGAAGTTTGGGGTTCTTCCCCGGCATTTTATCACTGTGGTTCCCCCTCAAATGAGACGGGAAGAAACAAAAGAGTGGTACCGCGGCACAGCCGATTCAGTATATCAGAATATGAACCTTATCTATGACTTTAAGCCCCGGTTTGTGGCAATATTTGGCGGTGATCATGTTTATCGCATGGATATAAAGGGGATGGTCGATTTCCACATAAGGAAAAAAGCGAAACTTACAATAGCAGCTATGCCAGTTGAGAGCAGTCAGGCCCATCAGTTTGGGGTTGCCGAGGTAGATAGTGATTCAAGGGTTAAGAAATTTAGAGAAAAGCCTTCAGTTTCTCGCAACAAGACTATCCTTGCTTCTATGGGTAACTATATATTCGATGCTGGCTTTCTTGTTGATGTTTTGAACCGACGGGTAAAAAAACGTAGGATCAATGACTTTGGTAAGCATATAATTCCACACCTGACTAAAAAAAAGGAGAGAGTCTTTGCTTATGACTTCTCTGGAAATAGGATTCCTTACCTAAAGAGGTATGAGGCGCGGTACTATTGGAAGGATGTCGGTTCAATCCCCTCTTACTGGCAGGCCAATATGGATCTTTTAGGAAAGACCCCGGTATTAGACCTGAACAACAAACATTGGCCTATATATGCTTCGAATTCAAATTGTCCTGGTGCCTACACGGTAGATGCTAAGATTGAAAACTCAATTATTTGCGAAGGAGCAAAGATTTTCGGCTCTAACATAAAAAACTCTATTCTGGGAAGATCGGTAGTAGTAGAGGAAGGCTGCGAAATCGAAGATTCAATTATTATGGATTTTACACGGATAAAGAAATACTCGCGTATCCGTAAAGCAATTATTGACCGCTTCAACACTATAGCCCAAAATAAAACTATTGGATATAACCCTAATCAGGATAAGAAAAAGTATCACCTTGATCCTTCAGGAATTGTTGTTGTCGGCAGGGGCTTGCGAAGCGCAGAGTTTCTAAATTTATAAAATTAATAAAAGTTTATGGATGTATTTGCGGCAATACAAAAAAGGCGAAGCATAAGAAATTATCAAGACCGAGAGGTCGAAAAAGATAAGCTCTCTAAGATTCTAGAGGCAGCTAGGCAGGCGCCTTCGGCATCTAATCGTCAAGAGTGGAGATTTGTTGTTGTCAGGGATAAAGCGACTAAAGCTAAACTTTGCCAAGCCGCTAAGAATCAAGCAGTTGTGAATGAGGCTCCAGTTGTAATTGCTTGCTGCGCCCAGACCGACAACTACATAATGACCTGCGGTCAAGCTTGCTATGTGATAGATCTAGCCATTGCTATTGACCATATGAGCCTGGCTGCTGTTGAGTTGGGACTAGGAAGTTGCTGGATAGGCTCCTTTTACGAAGAAGAAGTTAAGAAGATCCTAGATATTCCTCAAGAGATAAGGGTGGTAGAGATGCTTGCTCTGGGTTATCCGGCCCAAGAACCTTCTGGTCCAAAAGTGCGGTTAGCCTTGGAAAAAATAGCCTTTTTTAAGAAATGGAGCTCTTCTAAGTAGTTTCTTTCCTTACCTTTCGGTCATACCCCTACGAATCCTACTTTATGGTTTTGATTTTTGTCAATAGGGTGGTATAATCCTTGTACCATGACTAAGAAGAATCTAGTAAAAAAAATCGAGAATTTAATCCGGGAAAGAAAGTACCCTGATATCAAGAAGATACTCCCTCTTCATCCTGAAGATATTGCTGAACTCATCGACAAGCTATCTGCTTCAGCGTATAAACTTTTCGTCTTCCGTCTAGTTCCCTATGATAAGGCTGTAGATGTATTTGAGTGTCTCTCTACCGAAGAGGAAGAGGATATGCTTAAGACCTTAACCGGTCAGGAGATAAGAGAGATTTTAAATGAGATGTCACCGGATGACAGAACTGAGTTGTTCGAGGAGATGCCGGCCGAACTAGTTAAGAAATTTATAAATTTGCTATCTCCCGAAGAGAGAAAGGTTGCCGTTGAGATTCTTAACTACCCAGAAGAGTGCGTAGGAAGGCTTCTTACTCCTGATTTTGTGCAATTATATGAGGGGATGAGCGTTGAAGAAGCTTTGGCACATATTAAAAACGTTGGCATTAAGAAGGAGACAGTATATCATAGCTATGTCCTTGATAAGGAAACCAAGCTTATCGGAATCGTCTCCCTAAAGAAGCTTGTTCTAGCGGATTCGGCAACAAAAATCTCGGAGATAATGAATAAGGATGTGATAAAGGTATCAGCTCTTACTGACCAGGAAGAAGCCGCAAATCTTTTTAAGCATTACGATTTACTTGTCCTTCCGGTTGTAGATAATAACAACAAGTTGTTAGGGATTGTTACTTTCGATGATTTGGTCGATGTTTTAGAAGAGGAGGCAACTGAAGACTTTGAAAAGATAGCTGCGGTCTTACCTGTTGAGAAGCCCTACATGGAAGCAAGTTTCTCTGAGCTTATCTGGAAGCGGAGCTTCTGGTTGATTGTCCTGGTAGTTTTAGAGTCTGTCTCTAGTTTAGTTATGAAAAATTACGGCGAAGTTATTAAGAGCTGGGTTTCTTTGACCTTCTTTTTACCGATACTTATTGCTACCGGAGGAAATGCTGGTATGCAGTCAGCAATGATGATCATAAGGGGATTAACTACAGGTGATATCGGAATAAAAGATTTTTTTAAGGTTGTGTTTAGAGAATCTCTTCTCGGTCTTTCTATTGGTGCTATCCTTGCTGTTGTTGGTTTAATAAGAGTAATTGTTCAAGAAGGTAGCGGAATGCTAAGTGTTTCCGTGGGCATCGCCATGGGTTTTACGGTTATGTTTGCGGCAATTATTGGTGCAGCCTTACCGATTATTTTTAGGCGATTGCGTCTTGACCCAGCTCTTATGAGTGGACCTCTAATTACTACTATTGTTGATGTTGCCGGAATATTTATATATTTTCAAATCGCCCTCTTTTTACTAGGATCATGAGAAGAGTACTTATTATTCTGGTATTAATCTTTGCAAATGCTTGCGCCACAATTCCTCATAGAGGCAGTAGCATAAGGGTTTCTAATTTTGATTACATTGATATCGCAGGTTTTTGCAAAAAGCATAATTTTGAATATAGCTTTGACACAATTGATGATCTGGTAAGAATTTATTCACCGGATAAGGAGATTAAGCTACTCCTTAATTCATCAGTCGGTACGCTTAGCGGCTCAATATTTTACCTTAAAAAACCCCCGATTTATCTTAAGGGAAAGATTCTCTTGCCCCGGC
>CAZPYY010000061.1:0-5737 GCA_964590995.1 uncultured Planctomycetia bacterium
GGAAGAGCCCAACCTGAAAAATCAACGATTCGGCCCTTATTCTGAAGATGTTTTTGATAAAAGGGGGTTTTTTTTAAATCCATTTAGGAATTACCCTTACTTGTACTTTCATCGCCTTCAGCCTCGATGGTATGGAGCTTGGAGGAAATATTCTCTATTCTTTTGAATAGATCTTCATACTTTGAGCTCGCACTTCTTATATGTGTACCCAAAGTTACATAATCACGCATAAAGACAACAACATCTTTTTCTAATCTCTTTAAGTTATCGTAAATTTGCCTAGCCTTTTTCTCTATCTTTATTGCCTGAAAACCAACAAGAATAGTCTTTAAATATGCATATAAAGTATTGGGGCCGACAACGAATACCTTTTTCTGATTGGCAAATTCCAAAGCTTCAGTCTCAGTAATAATAAAATAATATACCGCTTCTGAAGGAACGTACATTAAGGCAAAGTCACTTGTTCCCTCATCAGGATAAATATAAGTAGCTGTCTCTAGTATTCTTTTTTTTATGCTTTCAAGACAAATCCGACGCTGGGCCTTCTTATCAGCCTCCTTAGCATCAATATAATTCTTAAACGATTCAAGAGAAAACTTCGCATCTATAGGTACAATTACTGTCGGGAGCTTAATGGCAAAATCTACTCGTTTGCCGTCCCTAAATCCATACTGAGGAATAATAACCTCTTTAGGTAAGATATCTCTAAGCAGATTCTCTAAAATACTCTCTCCGAGAATCCCCCTTACCTTGGTTGGTTTTAAAATATCATGGAAGGATTTAGTAAGTTGCAAAATCTCCTGGCTTCCTCTATCCAGACCGCCGATTCTCTCATAAAGCTTAGATATTCCTTCGGCTACTGCTTTCTGAGAATGAAGAAAGTTACTCTCCTTTCCTAATTTAAAAATAAGGACAAAGAGAATAATTAGAATTACACCTAGTATCGTAAAAAGAAGATAGGTTGTCATGAGATAAACTTTTACTTAAGGAGAGAAATCGCTTTGCTGTAAATATCTTTAACCTCAGGCATCCTCCCCTCTCCGTAAACACCACAGGCTAACTCGCCCTTCTGGGGAGGTATGATGAGATACTTTCCTGTCTTGCCGGCCTGCTTCGCCCGCGAAGCGGGCGGCGAGATCTCGCCTATGGCGGATAACTTCCTAACATTCTCGGCAATTATAGGATTCTTCCACATATTCTCATTCATAGCCGGAGCAAGCAAAACCTTTGTATCCTTATCTAATGCCGATACTACTGTAGTAAGAAGGTTATCGCAGATACCATAAGCTATCTTGGAAAGAGTGTTAGCTGAGGCTGGAGCAATCACACATAGAGCAGCCCATTGAGAGAGGCTTATATGTTGAATTTTCTCCTCTTTTATTAAGCTAAACATATCCAGATATACTGGATTCTGCGAAAGTTCCTGAAAGACCAGGGGTGAGACGAACTTTGTTGCAGCTTCAGTCATCATTACTTTAACTGAATATCTGGCCTTTGCGAACAAGCGGATTAATTCGCAACTCTTATAGGAAGCGATTCCTCCGGTTATTCCTATTAAAATGTTCTTATTCTTTTTCATAGACAAGCCTTATTGTAATCTAATATCTTTTGATTGTAAACCTTTTTTCTGTGAATCGAGAATTATTTTGTAAGAAAAAACCCCTTGTTCAAAAAAAATAAAATTTTATATTATAGTGGTTATAAACTACTACGCGGTAAGTTTTTATGGCCGAAAGAACCGTCTCCTCAAACACAGGACCTCTCTTAGGCAAGTAGTGGTTTTTTTAAAGTGTTGTATCCCTGGGATTTGGGGATTGGTAAAAAACATAAATTAGGCTTTATTAAATTACTCTTCTCTATTTAAAAGAGCGAGTTTCGTGACGGCCTATTCTCAATTATTCAATATGACCGCTTTCTCAATTACAAAATATTCAATTGTTACATATCCACTTTTCCCGGCATTACCTGTGGCTGCTCTCGTACTTTCTCCACCTCCATATACTCCGGCGGAATTAGGCTTTGAGGAACTATGTTCTCCATAACAGGGGGCTCCTCCACTATACGTTCTCTGAGTTCCATTAGTCGCTATTCCATCAAGAGCAATATTTAGTGTATAAGTTCCTCCTTGTCCGCCCATGCCAGGTGAAACATATGAAGTTATACCGGGACAGCCGCCTTGGCCACCTCGGGCTATAAGCAGATTACTAAATTTTGAGGCTCCTCCAGCCCCCCCCTTGCCTATGGCTACTTCCACCAGCACCTCCCTGGCCAACAGTAATAGAGTAAGATGTTTCTGCAATTGGAAGAGTTATCTGTCCCTCAATCATTGCTCCTCCGCCTCCTGCACCTGATAACCTATTCTGCCAACCGCCTGCTCCAGAGCCTCCTCCTGCACCTGCCATTTCTATAGAAACACTTGTAACACTTTCGGGTTTCACCCATGTACCTGATGATGAAAATCTCTTTTTAGTATGAACAAGTGGATGGATATGATCCCTTACAGACTGAGATGAAAAACAATTACCGGCATTTTCATCACAATATTCGGTTGCTCCTGTTTTTCCCTCAACGTCAAGTTTTAAATTAGAACTCGGCTCCGTCGTGCCGATGTTGACACTACCACCCTCTGTAGCCAGATAGGTATTACTCGTAGTCGTAAGCTCCTTATACACCCCATAAGGGGCAGGGTAATAGGTGGTTATAGTGATGTTTTCGGCAAAACAGGGCATAATAGAAAAACTTAAAGCTATTCCGGCTGCCATAGTTAAAACTACACTTTTCAAAACAAGCCTTTTATGCATCAGACACCCCTTTGTTTTAAGCATACCTTTTACGCTCCAATTAAAACCTGCCTATCTATTTTAAAATACGCAACAATATTAGCCAGAATATTAAAAACCGCTGTTCACTTTTAGCGTTAAGAGTCAATTCTAATATTGCAGAATTCCGTAATAAAGTCAAGGGTTGTATTAAGAGATTTTTTTAGTTTTTTTTCGGGGCCGAGGTTATCGAGCTTCGATGCCACCAATTCACACACAATCTAATCTTTAGAGCGAATAATCTTATTTAATGCAGACAAAAGCATGCTTTTAGACCCTAGAGAAATAACCTCTTCATGCTTATTAATCAGAAAGCCTTTGTACCCGATTCTCATATCTTCAAGGGCATTAGCAACTACAAAATCACTTCTATTCTCCTTTAGGCTCTTGTAGGCTTTCCTTATAATTCCTCTCTGCTTTGACTCTAATTTAAATTGAATAAGCAAGGAGTTCTTGGCTAAAGTTCGTATGTGCTTTATGATTTTCTCGGTAGGAACTAATTTTAAAACCTTAAGCTTACCTGAGAGGATTTTTCCTTTTTGAGGAGACTTTAACTTATAGTCGCTAACTGCTGCACTATGAATAATAGCATCATAGGGTTGTTTTTTAATTGCCTTAGAAACTTCCCTCTTAAATTCCTCAAAATAGCAATAAGAGATAACTTTCAAGCCCTTTATCTTGCCTAGACAATGAAGATTTATCAGGAGTGTAACTGAATGGCCTTTCTTTTTTAGGCCTTGAGCTAAATACAAACCGGTCTTACCAGTAAAGCGGTTTGTAAGAATTCGAACATCATCCACCTTAGCCCAGGTAGAACCAGCAGTAACTAATACTCGCATCTTTTAATCACAACAGCTTTCTATTATATCGGTTTAGGCGAATCCTAAACCAACTTCTCTCCTTAAAGGCCTCGTTCTCTTTTTCTTGTCGAAGATAAAACCAACATCTTTAAAGATTCCTGGTCTTTCATTCTCATCCAATTTGTACGAAAATCACTCTCACGCACAATTTGGGCAATTGCCATCAAAGCCCTTAAGTGAAAATTCCTCTCATCTATTGATCCGGCAAGAACAAAAATAATATGTACCGGATCTTCCTGGGGTGAAAATACTATTCCCTTACGGACCCGCACAAGCACAACTTCAAATTTATTCTCACCGGGAACAACAATGTGAGGAATGGCCAAGCCCTTTTCAATTACTGTATGTGACTCCTCCTCTCTCTTTATCAACAAGCTCTTTATCTGAGATGGGCTGATACCTAAGCGTAAGGAGAGCATCTCAGATACAAGCTGGAAGAAATCGTCTCTATTCATCTCTTCTTCCAGATCCAAAACAATCGAATCCTCCACTAAATGGTCGAATCTATCCTTTATAATTTTATCGCGTTTATGTAGAATCTCTTTTAACTCATCTTCTAGAGAGGTATCAACAAACTCTTTTGCTGTAATTCTCTCTACTAAGTGCATAAGTGCCGAATGCCTCTTTATCTTACTAACACTTAGCATAAACCAAATAAGGCTGGCTCCAACAAAAGAGACACTTATAAGAAGGGGTATCTTGCCCATCTCAAAGATTAAAACACCATAGATAATAATCCCGATAAGTTGAATCCAGGGATAGAGCGGAGATTTAAAAGTTGGACGATAATTTATAACTTTACTCTCTCTCATTATAATAACTGAAAGATTGACAAAGATAAAAAGAAGAATCATAAGTGTTGAAGCTGTCTTTACCAAATTCTCAAGGTCTAAAAAGAGTATTAAACCAAGCATAAATAAACCAGTAAAAATTATCGAGAAGTAAGGAGTTTGGGATTTCTTAGACATAAGTAAGAACCGAGGAGGAAGTAAGTCATCCTTAGCCATAGCCAGGGGCGTACGAGAAGAAGAGAGTATCCCGGCATTAGCTGTGCTAACGAAAGCAGTCAATGCTGCTAAGGAAAGAATTATGCCAAAGCCTATACCACCTAGCTTCAAAGCCCCCTGGGTTAAAGGGGTAAAAGTAGAAGTTATTGCCGAAGGTGACAAGATACCAATAGTAACTGCTATACAAAGACAGTAGAGTATCTGAACAACAAAAAAGGATAAAAACATCCCTAAGGGGATAGTCCGGAAAGGATTCTTAGTGTCTTCAGCAATAGAAGCAACCTTAGTAAGCCCGCCATAGGAGATAAAAACCATTCCGATTACCGGCAACAATGAACCTGGCCCTTTAGGGAAAAAAGGCTGGAAGTTTTGCCAAGATATACCTCTTACCCCCAAAAGAATATAAGTAAAGCAGGAGAGAAGAAGAAAAGTAACCATCATATTCTGAATGCGGGCAGTAAGCTTAACGCTAAAGATATTCACTGATACAAAAACTATACAAAATGAAGCAGCAATAAGTTTTATAAGAAAATAGAGCTGGGGATCATTTACTGAAGGAAGAAAGTATTCTAAGAACGCCCCGATACCAATTAAAGCAAAGGCGCTCTTTAGGCTAAGTGAAAACCAACCAGCCAAACCTCCAAATATACCTAAAAAGGGGCCGAAACTGCGTTCAATGAAGAAGTAGGTTCCACCAGCCTTGGGCATTGCGCTTAAAAGCTCTGATTTGCTAAAAATAGAAGGAATCATCAAAAAACCGGCTATAAAATAAGCCAGAATAATAGAGGGTCCGCTGTATTTATAGGCAATGGCCGGAAGAATAAATAGACCTGAAGAAATCATGGCCCCGGTGGCAATACAGAAAATGTCCCACAAATTAAGCTTCTGAGCCGATTCCATGCCAAAATCATACCATAATTTAGGGTTTGTATAAAGGGCAATTTTTCCAAATTTTGCCTTGAAAAAACGGTAAAATATGGTATATTAGAAGGATTGTAGAGGAGGAAAATATGGCAGAAGTCAGGATTGATACAAACGAAGATTTTGAAAG
>CAZPYY010000062.1:0-5635 GCA_964590995.1 uncultured Planctomycetia bacterium
AAATGCCTGAAAAATCAAAGACTTATGAAAAATCTGCGCCCAGAGTCTATATCCGGACTTTTGGATGTCAGATGAATGACCGGGACACAGAAGCCCTTTTAGGGCTGTTTATGGATAAGGGATATATTGTAGCTGAAAGTGATCAAGAGGCGGATGTAGTTTTGGTGAATACCTGTTCGGTGCGAAAGCATGCTGAAGATAGGGCGAGGTCTTATTTAGGAAGCTTAAAGAAAGAGGTGGCAGTCCCCGTTCGGGGACAGTCCCCGATTGTGGGGCTGATTGGTTGTATGGCGGCTAATCAAGGCGAAGAGTTGTCTAAGAGAATGCCCCATATTGACTTAATCTGCGGGCCGGCTAGTTTTGCTAAGATACCTGATTATGTAGAAAGAATAATGAGCGAGAGGCGAAGGATGCGAGACGCGGGACGAAATCAGAGGATAATCGATATTAATGACGGAGAAAGGGAAGAAAACTTTTATCAGGCTGATTTTCGAGAAAAAAATGAACATGCTCAGGTAATAATCTCAACTGGCTGCTCCAACTACTGCTCTTATTGTGTTGTTCCATATGTGCGTGGAAGATTGCGTTTGCGCAAGCCTTCGGATATAATTGATGAGGTTAAACGGAATATTTTCTTGGGAATAAAAAACATTACTCTTTTGGGCCAGAATGTTAATGATTACAAGTATGAATCAGCGGATTTTATTAAGCTATTAGGAACGGTAGCCGATATTGAGGGTTTAGAGTTTTTGGATTTTATTACCTCTCAACCAAGAAACACCTCAAAAGAATTATTTACTCTTATCGAAAAATCGCCTAAAATAAGAAAACGCCTACATCTTCCTTTTCAATCCGGTTCCAATCGGATTCTAAAGTTGATGAATAGAGGTTACACCAGAGAGAAATACCTGCAACTTGTAGATGACTATAGGAAAATCGTTGGCGGAACCCTAAGTACAGATATCATTGTCGGTTTTCCCTCAGAGAGTGAGGAGGATTTTAGACAGACTAAGGATATACTAGAGAAGGTTAGGTTTAGCCATGCTTTTATCTTTAAGTATTCCCCGCGAAGAGCAGCCAAGAGTTTTGAACTGGCTGATGATGTGTCAAAGGATGTAAAAGCAAAACGGCATAAGATATTATTGGATCTGCAGAAGAAAATATCATTGAAAGTGCGTTAATGGGTAGATGGGTGAATAAGTTTATGGGTAGATGGGTGAATGGGTTGATGCGGTTTTACACTTTTGCTCTTTTACTCTTTTTCTCATCAACTGCTCTTGCATTATCAATAACTGATGTTCACAAGGAGTATCTCTACGGAAATTATGAGGGTGCTATAAGAATAGCTAAAGATCTGCGCGAGAGCGATGAGGCGCTTTACTATTTAGGTTTATCCTATATAAAAATAGGTGATTATCCAAAAGCTCGTACATTTTTGCGAAGGCTCGTGCGGCGCTTTTTGGATTCTTTATTCTATGAGCCGGGCATGGTTAAACTAGCTGATACATACTTTCTTGAAGATGACTATTCAAGGGCCAAAGAGCTTTATCTTGAGATAGAACAGAGGTATTCTTCGGACGATTTTATGCCGACAGTACTATTAAGGTTGGCTCAAATTGCAAGCCGCCAAGGCAAGTGGGATGAGAAGTCAAAATATATAAAGCGTATAAAGTCAAAGTACCCTAAGGCTAGTGAGATGAAATTCGTTAAAGTTTTAGAAGCCTTGGGAGATTTTTTCACTATACAAGTTGGTGCCTTTAGCGTGAGGAAGAACGCTCTTGCTTTAGTTGAGGAGCTAAGGGATGAGTACTCCCCATATATTGTAAAAGAAAAAAAAGGCAATTACCTTCTTTATAAGGTGCGTGTCGGTAGATTCAAGGATCGCTATGATGCCCAAAAAGTCTCGTCCAAATTACTTAATGAAGGATATCCTGCCCGAATTTATCCCTAAATAAGCGATGAGTAAGATTATCTTTATTGTCGGACCTACAGCCACAGGGAAGACCGAGGCCAGTTTTTTATTAGCCCAAAAACTTCAAGCCGAAATCGTCTCGGCTGATGCTATGCTTGCCTATAGGGAGCCAAGAATTATAACCTCAAAGCCTCCGGCTCATATGCTAGAAGAGGTGAAGCATTACTTTGTTGGTACGGTTTCGGTGCGAGATAGTTATAGTGTATTTGATTACTTTCTTTCGGCTTCTAGGGTAATCGAGAATTTAGTTAATAAAGATATCCCGGTTATTGTTTGCGGAGGTAGCGGCCTTTATGTAAAGGCGATTTTAGATGGTATATTTGAGGGGCCCGGCAAGGATGAGAATTTGAGGAAAAAGATGGCTGAGGCAGCTCAGGCTCATGGTAATGAGTATTTGTACCGTAAGTTAGAAGAAGTAGACCCCGAAAGCGCAAAAAAGGTCTCTTCTAATGATTTAAGGAGAGTAACCAGGGCTTTAGAGGTCCATTCTCTAAGTGGCCGGCCTTTGTCTGAGAAGAAGAAAGAGGCAACCGGCCTTTGGGGTAAGTTACCAATTGAGATTTTTGGGTTAAGGCTTAAACGTAAAAATCTTTATCAGCGGATAAACAAGAGAACCGATGAGATGTTTGATCAAGGGGCTGTGGATGAGGTGAGAGATTTATTAACTATTGAACTAAGTCTTACTGCCAAGAAAATACTCGGCATAAGCGAGATAGAGAGATTTTTGAATGGTGATTTAAACGAAGAAGAATCCAAAGAGATTCTAAAGAAGAATACCCGTAACTTTGCTAAACGGCAAGTTACCTGGTTTAGAAAAGATAAACGCATCCAGTGGATAGATGTAGATGAATTGAATTCTGAACAGGTAACCGATACGATCTTGAGGAGAAGCCATGGTTAAGGGCATGCATCAGACCGAGAGAAAAGAAAAAGCACTTTTAGTGGTAATTAAGACTCGTGATGAGAGCTGGAGTAGAGATGCCTTGTCCGAGGAATTCAAAAATCTAGCTTTATCTACCGGGATAGGAGTAGAAGGCCTAATTTCACTTAATCTTAACCAGCCTAATCCAGCCTTTTATATTGGTAAAGGTAAAGTAGCAGAGATAGCCGAGGCAGTTGGGGAAAAAGGAGTAGGCGTGGTAATCTTTGATAATAATCTTAATTTTACTCAACAGAGGAATTTAGAGGATATCTTAGGGGTAAAGACTATTGATCGTACCCAACTTATCCTTGATGTCTTTGCTAAACATGCTCAGACTCAAGAGGGAATCTTGCAGGTTGAGCTTGCCCAATCAGAGTATCTCTTACCCCGGCTGCGCGGAAAAGGCATTGCTCTTTCGCGTTTAGGTGGAGGAATCGGTACCAGAGGCCCGGGTGAGAAGAAACTTGAGGTTGACCGCAGAAGAATCTCCGAGAGAATAAGCCGCTTGAGGAAGGACTTAAAACTTATTAAGCAGCATAGAAGCATAATGCGCAAAAAAAGAGAGAAGCAAGGGGTAGCTACCTGTTCGCTTGTTGGCTATACTAATGCCGGTAAAACCACTCTTTTTAATGCCTTAACTAAGAGTAGGCAAACTATCTCTTCAGATCTTTTTACAACCTTAGATACAGTAACTCGCACTTTTGATCTTGGCAGCAATTCAAAGGTAGTTTTATCTGACACCGTAGGTTTTATCTATAAATTGCCCCCGAATCTAATAGAGTCCTTTAAGGCCACACTCGAGGAACTAAATTATGCTGATATACTCCTTCATGTTATTGACGCCGGCAATAAAGATATTGCTAAACTAAAAAAATCAGTTGATTCAACATTAAAAGACTTAGGGTTAGATAAAAAACCTACTATTAATGTATTTAATAAGATTGACAATTTAGCTTCTCATGAAATAGAATATCTAAAGAGTGAATACCCTCAGAGTATTTTTATCTCGGCGAAAATGGATATTGATTTAAATAATTTGAGAGAGGCGATATATAGCCAAGCTTTTAAAGATATGGTAGAGGTAATAGTGAAGGTCCCGTTTAACCGTATGGATGTTGCTAATTACTTTCATGACAATTACCAGATCCTAAAGACTGCCTATCAAGAAAAGGAAGTTGTTTATTGGATAAAGACAAAGAAAGATAATCTCTCCTACATAAGGAAGCAGGGATTAAAGGTGAAAGAGGTATGACTATCCCCCTTTAAAAAAATAATTTCGCTTGACGAGAACATATCAATATGTTAGCATATTTGGCACTCTTTGCCCCAGAGTGCTAAAGAAGAGGTTTAATGATGACTAGACCAACAGATATCAGAGATAGGGAAAGAGAGATTTTAGGCTTGATTATTGATAGTTATATTGAGGAATCAAGGCCGATAAGCTCTGCCTATCTTTGCGGGAAACACCAGCTTAAGTGCTCTACAGCTACCATAAGGAATATTATGGTTTCATTAGAGAAGCAAGGGTTTCTTTCACATATATATACCTCTTCAGGAAGGGTTCCTACCCAAGAGGGTTTTAGGCGTTATGTTGAGAACTTTGATGATCAGGATGGCCTTCAAGAGTACTCAGTAAGCTTAGGTCTTTATACCATACCTGCGCCGAGCATAGAAGAGGTCATCAACCACACCCTAGATGCTCTAGTGCAGCTTAGCGGCTACACTTCTTTAATGGCAGTTTCCGGCAGGGATGAGAAGATATCTTTTCGGGGAATGCGGTTCATGTTAGAACAGCCGGAGTTTGAGGATGTCGGCAGGCTTAAAGATATATTTTATGCCCTTGAGGTAAAGATGGAGGCATTGCAGAATTTACTCTTTAACTGTATTGATGATAGAATTCGAATACTGATTGGTGATGATATTGGGTTTGAGGAGATTTCTGATTGCTCTTTAGTCGTATCCGGCCTTCGCGAGAAAGATCTTTCATTTGCCTTTGCGCTCCTAGGCCCGATGCGGATGAATTATAACAAGGCAGCCTCATGTTTATATTCAGTAAAGAACCGGTTTAAGGAAAGAGTTGAGGATTTTATATAAATTAATAAAGAAATATGAAGAAGAAAGATAAGAGTAAACACACTAAAGAGAAGCAGGATTACCAAGAGCTTTGGGATAAGTATGTCAGGCTCCAAGCCGAGTTTGACAATTACAAGAAAAGATCATTCAAGGAAAAGGCTGACTTTGTTAAATTTGCCAACGAAGGTCTTATTACCGAACTCTTAAGTATTTTGGATAATTTCGAAAGAGGCATAAAATCAGCTGAGCATAAGAAGGATTATGGTCTTCTGCACCAGGGCGTAGATATGATTTCAAGGCAGTTACATAGCCTGCTTGAGACTAAGGGCTTAAGCCGGGTAAAGTCAGTC
The DNA here is from genome assembly GCA_964590995.1 of uncultured Planctomycetia bacterium. GTDB lineage: Bacteria > Omnitrophota > Gorgyraeia > Duberdicusellales > 4484-171 > Susulua. The sequence continues at coordinate 5,318 of CAZPYY010000062.1, forward strand.
GGGCAGAAGTTTGATCCCCATCAACACGAAGCTGTTGAGGTAGTAGCAGGAGATGATGAGGGGGTTGTTATTGAAGAATTGCAGCCGGGATACTTGCTAAACGGACGAATCGTAAGGCCGGCAAGGGTCAAAGTCATAAAGGTAAAACAGGCAAGCGAAGAAGAGACAAGCAATAAGGAGGAGTAAAAATGGCAAGAGTAATAGGAATCGATTTAGGGACGTCAAATTCATCGGCAGCAGTAATGGAGGGAGGCCGGCCAAGCATTATACCTTCGGCTGAAGGTGCCGGGGTTGCCAGCGGTAAAGCCTTTCCGTCAG
>CAZPYY010000063.1:0-5269 GCA_964590995.1 uncultured Planctomycetia bacterium
CATCTCTTGAAAAGCAAAATAAGATTCCTTTTGATATTCTACTAAAGGGTCAACATGAGCATGGGCCCGCAAATGTATGCCCTCCCTCAGATGATCTACAGTTAAAAGATGCTCCTTCCAGCGAGAATCTACAACCCATAAACTAATTGTCTTTTCCATCTGACGCATATTCTCAAGACCGGCTTTTGCTTCCTTCTCCTGATAAACACTTTTAAGCTTTTTATTGACAAAATCTACTACTTCATCGGGCAATAAACTACTTATCTCATCAATTGGTATCTCTAAATCAAACTTAGATTTTATCCAATGAACCAACCCTATAAAATTGCACTCTTGCTGAAAATAATGAGGTATACTCCTCTCTAAGAACTCATCAACCATAGAAAAGATCTCCTCTTTCATATCTTTGTTCTCTAAAATCTCTTCTCTCTGGCTATAGATGACCTCTCTCTGCTTATTCATTACATTATCGTACTGAAGGAGTTGTTTTCGAATCTCAAAATTATGGGCTTCTACCTTTTTTTGAGCCACAGCTAAAGAGTGATTAATAAGTCCGTGTTCTATTGGCTGATCTTCAGAAAAACCAAAGGCTTCCATCAAACCGTAAATCCTCTCCGAACCAAAGAGACGCATTAGATCATCCTCCAGTGAGACATAGAAACGAGAAGAGCCGGGATCACCTTGACGTCCCGACCTACCTCTGAGCTGATTATCAATTCTTCTTGCTTCATGACGCTGAGTACCAATGATATGCAAACCTCCCAATTTAATAACTTCGTCATGTCTAGCCTGGAATTTATCCTTATGCTCATTATCTAAATGCTCATATTCTCCCCTGTAGCGAGGATCCTCAGGAAGTATATTATTTTGGGCTAAGATATCTTTAATAAAATAGTCAATATTTCCCCCTAAGACTATATCAGTACCTCGCCCGGCCATATTAGTGGCAATAGTTACCTGGGACAGACGACCAGCTTGAGCAATAATACCAGCCTCTTTTTCGTGATACTTAGCATTTAAAATATTGTGGGGGATGCCTTTTTTCTGAAGTAAAAAAGAGAGTTGCTCTGAGTCTTCAATTGAAGTTGTACCTACTAAAACAGGCCTTTTTATCTTGTAAAGTTCTTCGATCTCACTTATTACAGCATTAAACTTACCTCTCTTATTCTTGTAAATCCTGTCAGCGCGATTCTCCCTTATTAAGGGCCTATTTGTAGGAACTGCCATTACATCTAATTTATAGATATGATTAAATTCACTGGCCTCTGTATAGGCAGTCCCAGTCATCCCGGCTAATTTATCGTACATTCGAAAGTAATTCTGCAGGGTTATTGTAGCTAAGGTCTGGCTCTCCTCTTGAATTTTTAAACCCTCCTTTGCCTCTACAGCTTGATGAAGGCCGTCAGACCAACGCCGGCCTGGCATAAGCCGGCCAGTAAACTCATCAACAATAACTACCTTGCCATCTTTTACTATATATTCCTTATCTCTATGAAAAAAATTATGTGCTCTAAGGCTCTGAGTAAGGTAATGTTTCCAAGAATTAGAAAGTTTATCCGGTGTTTCTTCGGAAATGCTATTTATACCTAAAAACTTCTCAGCTCTTTTTTCACCCTTGGAGGTAAAATCAATATTTTGAGTTTTCTCTTCACCGATTGCATCAAAATTTTGTTCTAGCTCATCATTAGATAGTTTTGTCTCGCTTCCATCAAGATTCTTCAAAGTAATCGTTCCGTCTGTTTTATTATAAAAACTCTGAATAATAAGCTTGGTTTTCAGTTGCTTAACAATCTTATCGGCATTGTAATACTTCTTTATATTACTCTCAGCAGGGCCAGATATGATTAAAGGTGTTCTGGCTTCATCTATTAATATAGAATCGACTTCATCAACTATCGCATAAAAATGCCCTCTTTGAACCATACCTTCCAGATTAGTCACCATATTATCGCGAAGATAGTCAAACCCAAATTCATTATTAGTTCCATAGATTATATCGCAAAGATAAGCTGCTCTTCTCTGCTGCTTTTCCATATTTTGTTGAATAACTCCGCAAGATAAGCCTAGGAACTCATAAATTGGCCCCATCCATTCTCTATCACGCTTAGCTAGATAGTCATTAACCGTAACAATATGAACACCTTTGCCGGTAAGGGTATTTAAAGATGCCGCTAAGGTTGCTACAAGAGTTTTTCCTTCTCCGGTAACCATCTCGGCTATTTTATTTTTATGTAAGATAATTCCACCTAAGATTTGAACATCAAAGTGGCGCATCTTCACCGTTCTCTTTGCTGCTTCTCTGACCATAGCAAAGTAGGGGGGAAGAATTCCATCAAGAATACCTTCCACCACCTCTTTATACTTCTCAGGAGCTATGTTGGCAGTCTTCTCTCTTATTAATTCCTTAAATTCAGATGTTTTTTCTTTGAAGAATTCATCGGGTTTATCTATTAAAGCTTCTTCTTCAGAGTTAACCTTACTAACTAAAGAAGCTAAAGAGGCTATCTCTTTTAAGGAAGGAGTGGGAAGTTCACTATTTAAGCAAATATCCGCCTTAGGTCTTAAGGCATTAATTTTTTTCTGGCAATTTTTGAGAATAAATTTTTTAATCATTTAATCTACCGATCGAAAACTATCATACTCTAGGTAACTATAAATAAACTCATCCATCTTACCATCTAAAACTCCCCATGCATCGTGAATTTCTAAGTTTGTTCTATGATCTTTTACCAAGAGATAAGGATGCAAAACATAAGAACGAATTTGAGAACCCCATTCAATTCTCTGTTTTTTCCCGGAAGTCTTCTCGAGCTCCTTTCTATTTTCGGCTTCTTTCTGCTCATACAGCTTTGCCCTTAATATTTTTAAGGCAACTTGCTTATTTTGGTGTTGAGAGCGTTCATTTTGACAAGTAACTATAATCTTTGAAGGCAGATGAGTGACGCGTACCGCCGAATCAGTAACATTTACATGCTGACCGCCAGCTCCTGAAGCCCGGAAGGTATCTATCTTTAAATCTTCCGGTTTTATTTCAATTTCAACACCTTCTTTTATCTCCGGGAGCACATCTACAGAAGCAAAAGATGTATGACGCCTCTTATTAGCATCAAAAGGAGAAATTCTCACTAAACGGTGAACCCCTATCTCTGACCTTAATAGTCCATAAGCTTTTCTTCCTTCAATGAAAAAAGTAATGCTCTTTACTCCGGCCTCATCCCCCTTAAGTTCATTTAAGACTTTAAACTTAAATTTCTTATCCTCGGCCCACCTAAAATACATCCTAAATAACATACTAGCCCAATCACAAGCTTCAGTGCCCCCGGCTCCGGAATTTATTTCGATAATGGCATTGGCGCTGTCAAACTTACCTGAAAAAAGAATTCTTAATCTTAAACGTTGACAATCACCTCTTAACTCCTTTTCTTCAGCTAAAATATCTTTCGCAAGGTTAGGCTCATAGATTGAAAGAAGCTCTATTAAATTATTAAGCCTGCTCCTTAAATCATCCCAATCATTAACGTCGCTCTTAACTTCTTTAAGGGAAGCTATCACCCTAGCTGCTTCTTTTGAATCTGCCCAAAAATCAGGCTCAGACATCTTAAGCTGTAGCTCCTTAACTTGAGTACGTTTAGGCTCGATATCAAGCATCTGGCCTAAATTCTTAACCTCCTCTTCTAATTTATCTATTTGTTTTCGAATCTCTTGCATGATCGCACTAGGCTTTTTGATTAATTGTAGGATTTTTGACTATTGTATCAGCTAAAGGTTCTCAGCCTATGTTTGCAGCTTTCCCCGACTCCTTAATTCCATTACCAGTTCTTCTTTCTTGTCAGCATACTCTAAAGCAACTTCAGGGCTAACTTTACCTGACTCAACAAGCCCCAATAAAGATTTTTGGAAATTCCCCATTCCGTAGATATCTCCGGAATCAATATACTTAGGAATTTCCCAAAGCTTATTCTCCCTTATAAGACGAGATACTGAAGGACTTAAGACCATTGACTCATAGGCAGGGATAAGCCCTGGCTTATCACACCTGGGAAGCAACCTCTGTGAAAACACCCCTTTCAGGAGAAAAGAAAGCTGGTTGAGAACGAAACTGTGTTGATGAGAGGGAAAGAAATTTACTACTCTCTCTACTGTTGAAGCTGCATTTACTGTATGCAGAGTAGAAAAAACAAGGACTCCTGTTTGAGCAACGGTTAGAGCGGCATGGTAGGTTTCAACATCACGGATGTTTCCGATATAAATAACATCTGGGGAGTGTAAGGCAAATTGCTTAAGCGCATCTTTATAACTCCAGACATCTATGCCGATCTCCCGCTGATTTATTACTGACTTTTTATCATCAAAGGTAAATTCAATCGGCTCCTCAATAGTAAAAATATGGCGGCCGAAATTATTATTAATATAATCTATCATACTGGCAATAGTTGTAGACTTTCCGCTCCCGGTTATACCGGTAAGAAAGATTATCCCTCTTTTTTCTCTACAAAGCTTCTTTAGTAATTCAGTCGGGAGGTTAAGCTCTTCAAAGGAAGGGATACGCAAATCAATTTTTCTTACTACTAAAGCTAAGGTACCCCTCTGGTAAAATACGCCGACACGAAAACGCCAAAAATCCTCATACCGATAGGTGAACTCGCACCCCTTTTGGTTTTTTAACCTTTCTTTATCGCTCTCGCGAGTTATTTCCTTAATAATCTTGCTTACATTATCTGCGCTTATTATCTTCTCGCTAATCGTCTCTACCTTAGAGTAAACCCTTCCCCTAAGGCTTCCATTAACTCTTATGAAGATATCTGATGCATTTTTTTTAATCATTATATCGAGAATTTCTTTAAAAGTCATTGCCCACCTCCCAGTTTACACTTTTCCTTTCTACCTTCATCTTTTTTCCTTCTTATTTTATCATATCTCTTATTTTTTCCTCTAAATTTATTAATTTTTCCTTTAGGCCTTGGCCTAGCGAATATCCGCCTAATTTCTTTGAGGATTTTATTACCCGGTGGCAAGGAATAAATAAAGGGTAAGGATTCTTTGCTAAAGCATTTGCTACCGCCCTATAAGCCCGAGGCTTGCCAGCTCTTTTTGCTACCCATTTATAGCTACGCAATTGGCCTAAAGGAATCCTCGAAACCACTTCTAGTACTTTCTTCTCAAAATCAGTCATTTATTTTTAATTGTAGCGACTGTTCTCTTCTTACGGCGCACTAACCCATAAGCATGAGCAAATCTATGAGCCTCATCTCTGGCTCTTTGAATTAAA
>CAZPYY010000064.1:0-5220 GCA_964590995.1 uncultured Planctomycetia bacterium
TTCCGATAGTTCTTAAGGGTGAGTCAAAGCAGGTTAAGGAAGAAAGCGGAACTCTAGAGCAGATTCTAAGAGAATTAGAGGTAGAAGGTCTTCCCTTAGATGTTCCGGAAAAAATTGAAGTGGATATTTCGGAGTTAACAATTGGCCACTCTCTACATGTTTCTGATTTGACTATTCCTGTTAATATAGCAGTTGTAACTGAATCCGGAGCAACAGTAGTTACAGCTTTGGCTAAGGTGGAAGAGCCTGAAGAAGAAGTTCTAGCTGAGGAAGAGGCGCCTACAGAACCAGAAGTTATTAAGGAGAAGAAGGAAGGAGCACCAGGAGAGGAAGCCAGTAAGGAAGAAGAACCTAAGAAAGAAGAGAAAGAGAAAAAAGAATAGAAGAGTAATCGTAATTGGGAAGAGAGTGAGAATTATCTTTGGTTTGGGCAACCCCGGCCAGCAATATAAGAATAATCGGCATAATGTTGGTTATAAAGTTCTTGAGAGCTTAGCAAACAATCAAAACTTAGAGTTCAAGAGAAGTTTTAGAACATCTTCTTACATCGCCAAGAAGAAAGATCCTCGAGGTTGGGTTTTTCTTGTCAAGCCCCGTACTTTCATGAACAATTCGGGGTTGTGTGTGAGGAAGGTTTTAAATAAGTATAAGGTTAATCTTTCAGATGTTTTGATAATTTATGATGATACCGACTTGCCTCTAGGCAAAATTAGGTTTAGGGCTGGAGGTTCTTGTGCTGGACATCGAGGTATAGCTTCGATAGTATCAGCCTTAGAGAGCGAAGAGGTTAATAGGTTAAGGGTAGGTATTGGCAGCTCGCAAGGTCAAGAGTTATCTGACTACGTTCTTTCTGATTTTTCCAAAACAGAAAGAGAGATTTTAGATAGCACTATCCAGGAGGCAGCATCAGCATCCTTGGATTGGGTTAATGAAGGAATTGATTTTTCGATGCAAAAATATAATAGACGAGGAGGATAATAGTGGACAGAGATTACGAGAACATGATTATTTTAAAGCCAGATTTGGACGATCAGGAAAGAGAAGAAATCTTCGATAAGATTTCCAAGCGAATCAAGGATTTGAATGGAGAGGTCTTAGCTTCTAAGGTATGGGCTAAGGAGAGAAAATTCTATTATTTCCTACGCTCAAGGGGTGCTGAGAAGAAGAAATATTATAAAGGTTGTTATTGGCTTATTAATTTTACCCTAGATATAGAAAAGCTGCCCGACTTAAAAGAGACGATAAGGTTAGAAGAGAGAATTTTAAGGAATCTTATCGTAAGCCAAGAGGGCAAGGTTAAATCCGGACTTACTAGTTAAGCTTAGTCAGGGAGGTAAAAATGGTTAATTTAAACAAGGTATTTTTAGTTGGGAATTTGACTAGAGACCCGGAGTTAAGGTATACACCCCAGGGGACAGCCGTAACCACTCTAAGAATAGCTGCTAATAGATCATTTAAAGGTAAAGACGGACAGGTGCAAAAGGATACTTGTTTCGTTAATATCGTTGTTTGGTCTCAGATGGCTGAAGTTTGCAATCAATATTTGCAAAAGGGAAGGCAAGTCTTTGTAGAAGGAAGGCTTCAGTCTCGCTCTTGGCAAAATAACGAAGGTAAAAATAGAAGTGTTTTAGAAGTAGTGGCTACAAGAGTGCAATTTATGCCTCAAGGCCAAAGACAGGAGTCTCGTGCAGTAGACTTAGGGGAAGAGCCAATAGAGCCTTTAAATTTAGCGAGTAATGGTGAGAAATCAGGAGAGGCGATTTAAAATGTTTAACAAAAGGAAGTCAAAAGATGCTAAAACTAAAAGAGCTCCTAGAGGAGGAGGCATTAGGGTTAAGAAGGATTGTGTTTTCTGTAAGAATGATGTAGAGATTGACTACAAGAATTTAGAACTCCTTACCCGCTATGTATCTTCGCGTGGAAAGATTCTTTCTCGGCGCATCAGTGGTAATTGTGCCAAGCATCAGAGAAAGGTATCTCGAGAGATTAAACGGGCAAGGTTTCTTAATTTGATTGCATACACAGGAAGAGTTTTTTCTTAATTCTTAATAAGGAGGTATAGAAAGTGCAGGTAATTCTTCTTAAAGATTTAAAGAAGCTGGGTAGGGAGGGGGATGCCGTAGAGGTTAAAGATGGTTATGCCCGTAATTACCTTATTCCTCAACGATTAGCCCTTGTTGCCACAAAGGGGAATTTTAAGCGGCTTGAGGAGATAAAAAGAGTTAAGGCTAAGATAGAAGAGAGCAAAAAGCAGGATTTCTCAAAGATAAAGGAGAAAATCGAAAAGATCTCTTTAACCGTCACTGCTGAAGCTAAGGACGACGAAGAGCTTTATGGGGCTATTAACGAAGCCCAGATTTTAAAGCTTCTGCACTCTGAAGGCATAGAGTTAGAAAAAGATTCTGTAGTTTTAGATGAGCCAATAAAGAAACTAGGAGTTTACAATTTAAAGGTAAATGTATACTTGGGAGTAGAAGCAACTTTGCGTGTTTGGGTTGTGAAAAAATAATCATACCCTAATGAGCGTAGATAGCCCTATCAAACACTTGGATAAAATCCCACCCCAGAATATCGAAGCAGAAATGGCTACTCTGGGCGCAATGCTAATTGACGAAAAGGTCATAGCAGAAATCCTTGAGTTTGTCGATGAGGTATCATTCTATAAAGAGGAACACCAGGTAATTTTCAAAACCATTGTTTCCCTTTTTGATGCTCGGAAAAAAGTCGACATCTTAACGGTCTCAGAAGCCTTAAGCAAAAAGAGATTACTCGAGAAAGCTGGCGGCAGTGTTTATTTAACTACCTTAGCCGATTTTGTTCCTACCTCTGCCAATGCTTCCCATTATGCCCGTATTGTTAAAGAAAAAGAAATTCTGCGTTCTTTGATAGGGAGCGCTAACGAAATCGCAGCTTCGGTGTATAAGGAGCAGGAAGAAGTTAGCAGTATCTTAGATAAAGCCGAAAAACTTATTTTTGAAATAAGCGACCGTCGCGTAGAAGGCAGTTACGTTCATATAAAGGATATTATTAAGGATGGTATTGAGCTTATCGAGTCTCTTTATCATAAAAAGTCGCGAGTAACCGGAATACCTACTGGATTTAAGGATTTCGACTTAAAGACTGCTGGTTTGCAAAAGGGTGATTTAATAATTGCTGCTGGTAGGCCTTCAATGGGTAAAAGTGCTTTTGTTACTTCTATTGCTGGTTTCGTGGCGGTAGAGGAGAAGATACCGGTAGCTATTTTTAGCCTAGAAATGTCTAAGGAGCAACTTATACAACGTTTCTTATGCGCACAGGCTAAGGTTGAGATTAACCGGGTTAGAACTGGTTTTCTTGCTCCTTCAGAATGGCCGGTTTTAACTAATGCTGCTGGAAAGTTATCTGAGGCCCCTATTTATATTGATGACACTCCAGCCTTGAATATTTTTGAAATAAGATCAAAGGCAAGGCGCTTAAAGGCCCATCATAACATTCAACTTATCCTCATAGACTACTTACAGTTAATTAGAGGTATGCGTCGAGGTGATAATCGGCAACAGGAGATATCAGATATCTCTCAAAGCCTAAAAGCCTTGGCTAAAGAGTTGAGCGTTCCAGTAATTGCTGTGAGCCAGCTATCAAGAGCTGTTGAATTACGAGAGGGCCACCGTCCTAAATTATCAGATTTAAGGGAGTCTGGGGCAATCGAACAAGACTCAGACGTAGTTGTTCTTTTATTTAGAGAAGAGTATTATAAGCCTACCGATGAAAACAGGGGTATAGCTGATGTTATCATCGCTAAACAGAGAAATGGTCCGGTAGGGACTATTAAGTTGACTTTCTTGAAGGAATATACTAAATTTGCCGATATGGCCAGGGAAAAGGAGGATTGACTTTGAGAAATAATACCTTTATAATACTTAAAATGGTGCGAAAAATCCTTTTATTTTCACTCCTTTTCTGTTTTGCCCTAACAGCATACCCCAAAGATTCCATATTTCGTATTGATATTGAGGGGAATGCAATCGTTAGCGACGCTACCATTGTTTCTAAAATTAAAATTCGTGCTGGCCAGCCTTATAACGAAAATGTTATCAATGAAGACGTGAAAAACCTTTATGCCACAGGATTTTTCGAGACTGTAGAAGCAGAGAAAAAGGAGTCTTTAGAAGGGGTAGTTGTTCTTTTTAAAGTTAAAGAGAAACCTTTGCTTGGGAAGATAACTATCGAGGGAATGCGCTTTATCCGTAAGAGGAATATTGAAGATTCTATCGATATAAAAGAGGGTTCTTTTGTTGATGAGTTTAAGGTAAGGGAAGCAGTGAGAAAGATAAAAGACCTTTACAATACTAAGGGTTTTTCTCAGGCCGAAGTTACTTACAAGATAAATCCTGTAGCCGATAAGAATGAAGTTACAGTAAAGCTGACCATCAACGAAAAAGGGGTTTTAAAAGTTAGAAGCGTAAAGGTCTTAGGTAATAGAGTTATACCTGCAGGTCGAATTATAAAATTAATGAAGACCAGAAAAGCCTGGCTTTTTAATCGAGGAATCTTTAAAAAAGAAGTTTTAGAAGATGACATAAGACGTATAGCTGATTTTTATAAATTAGAAGGATTCAGTGATGCCTCAGTAGATATGGATGTTGAGTATCTACCCAAGGGCGTCTATCTTACTGTTAATCTTAACGAAGGCCAGCGTTATTATGTGGGTAAGATAACAGTAGAGGGAGTAAAAGAGATTCCTGGTTATACTGTGTTTTCAGCAATGGAGTTAAAAGAGGGGAGTATTTATAGTGACCAAGCTGTTTATATAGATTCTTCGCGGATAAGAGAGGTTTATGTAGACAGAGGTTATATATTTTCTCAGGTTGACCCCTTAAGCCTTCTTAATCCGGCGACAGGGAAAATAGACATTGCCTATAAGATTATTGAGAATGATATTGCCTATATTGAGGATATAAATATCAAAGGAAATGTTAAAACTAAGGATAAGGTGATTCGTCGAGAGCTAAAGGTTTATCCTGGTGAGAGGTTTGACGGTAAGAGGATAAGAAAGAGCAAGCAAAGATTAGATAATCTGGGATTTTTTGAAGAGATAAGGTTTGGTACAGAGCCAGGTTCTGAACCCAACAATGTTGATTTAGCCGTTGATGTAAAAGAAGCAAAGACAGGTTATTTTAGTTTTGGAGGAGGCTATAGCTCCATAGATGAGTTTATGGGATTTATAGAGATAAGACAGCG
>CAZPYY010000065.1:0-5093 GCA_964590995.1 uncultured Planctomycetia bacterium
CTGCTTCTTTTTTTACCCCACACTTACAAACTTTCTGAGCCATATTTCACCTCCTTATTTAAACTGCTGTTTTAAGTTACATTGCTTGGCATACATAGCCTAAATTATTGCAATCTATCATTCAGACTGCAGGAACAAGAAAAGAGCTCACATAAAGGTCTCCCTCGCTTCTAAGCGAATGCATTGTTCCTGCAGGGACAATAAATGCTTTTCCTACGCTTAGCTCTACTTGTCCATTTTCTAAAACTCCAAAGCCAGAACCCTTTATGCAATAAAATATTTCGTCCTGCTCTTCGTGTTTATGCAAAGGGACTTTTTTATCTGATGTGAGATGATATACATTTTTTACAATAGATTCCTTAATAGAGTTTAAATCTATATTTTCACTCATAGCTTTCTCCTGTCTTTGATTTTACCATTTACTTCTTCCCCTTCCTATATTGTTTCCAACACTGATAAATATTATATCACTCGATGGAGTAATTTGGTAGGCACAAAATGGGCACAACAGAGATTTGATTTTTTATTGATGCTGTAGATATTTGTAAATGAAGAAGTTATGGAATATAAAAAATAAAACGGAGGGGAGAGGATTCGAACCCCCGGTGGGTATAACCCCACAACGGTTTTCAAGACCGCCGCGATAAACCAGACTCTGCCACCCCTCCGAACAAACGTATTTTTTAAATCGGGGCTTAATCCAATCCGACTCCTGATACTTTTTTAGGCATACTATCTGAATGCTTGAACAGCGATGTTCTGAATTAGGCTGGCACCAGACTTCATGCCGCCAGAGATAATCGCTCCGATATTAATATGAAAACCTACTCTCAGATAGACTGAGAATAAAAGAAGGTTTAATATATACAGAATGCTGAAAATGAATAAATAATTTATTACGGTTGGAAAATTATGGCCCTGATTTCCCCTGGCAACAAAAATCATATGTCCGGTCAGGGTGAAACCGCCGATAAAAACAAAAGTGTCCCTATTAAAAGCAATATCGAATATTCGGGGTAGAAAAAAATACCCTATGCCGGTCAACACCAGCACCGAAGGTACAAGATAAGCAAAAAATGTTGAATGGAAAAAGAATTTCTGGATACCTTTGTAAAAGCTGTTCAGATCAGCGATAAAAACATAGAAGCTGAAAGCACTAAGTATTGAAATAATCAATACTCTAACGTCAAAAACATCATTTGTTTTTACTTCTTTCCAGAACCCCTTAGTCAAGGCAACCAAAAAACAGAAAATTATTAAAAAAAGTGCGAGCTTTATTAAAGTAAAGATATAATTATTTCGTAATCCGCCTTCGTCCATCTAAATACTTCCTTAAAACCTTGGGGATAGTTACTTTTCCGTCTTTTTCTTGATAATTTTCTAAAATCGAAACAACTAACCGGGGTAAAGCCACCCCTGAACCATTAAGGGTATGAACGAATTTTAATTTCCCCCCGCTCTTATCTCGATAGCGGATGTTTCCTCGCCGGGCTTGAAAATCTTCAAAATTCGAACAGCTGGAGACTTCAAGCCATTTATCTATTCCCGGCGCATAAATTTCAATATCATAACACTTTGCAGCAGCAAAACTTATATCCTCAGTTGCCAATAATGAAACCCGATAAGGGATTTTTAACAATTCAATAATCCGACAAGCATCTTTAAGAAGCCTTTCAAGCTCCTTATAAGAATCCTCCGGTTTAACAAACTTAACTAATTCTACCTTATCAAACTCATGAACTCGCACTAAACCGCGGGTATCCTTACCATAAGAGCCAGCTTCCTTTCTAAAACAAGGTGTACAAGAAGTATATTTAATCGGTAAGCCTTCGCTATCGATTATTTCATCGCGATGGATATTTGTAATTGGCACCTCAGCCGTTGGTATTAGGTAAAAATCTCCTGGGGAGCCTTCAGGGGTATTTCCGTCTAAGCCGTACATATCCTCTTTTAAATTAGGGAGTTGCCCGGTAGCCCGCATTGAAATAGTATTGACTATCTTGGGAGGAGAAACCTCTTGATAGCCATTCTTTTTACTCTGAACATCGAGCATAAAATTAATCAAGGCTCGTTCTAACTTTGCGCCCAAGCCTTTAAAAAGGGTAAAATTTGAACCGGTAACTTTTGCTGCCCGCTTAAAATCAATAATATCCAAGTTCTCAGCTAAAGCGATATGGTCTTGAGTTTTAAACTTAAACTTTCGAATCTTTCCCCATTCTTTGACAACCTTATTCTTAGAAGGACCTCCTACCGGAAGGGAAGAGTGCGGTATGTTAGGGATTCTGTCTTGCAAATTTAGGAAATTAGCATTTAATTTATCAAACTCCTGAGACAATTCAGCTAAGTTCTTCTTAATCCCTTTTGCTTCTTCGATCTTAGGTTTTGGGTCCTTTTTCTCCTTAAGGAGTGTTTTAACTTCACGGTCTATCTTGTTTTGAGCTGCCGAGAGCTCCTCTATTACTGCCATTTTTTTTCGGCGCTCCTCATCAAGCGACAAAAATCCCTCTAAATCAAAGGAATAATTACGCTTTGCTAAAGCTCCTTTGACAGTGTCTGGGTTCTTTCTTATGAATTTAATATCAAGCATATTTTTATTATACAGATATTTTAAAAACTTACAACCTAGGACTTACGGCTTACCCTTTTATAACACACAACGGTCTCATCCGAGCTACCTTTCTTGAGAGACCTGCTCCTTCTACAACATCTACTACCTGGTCAATATCTTTGTAAGCTGATGGTGCTTCTTCAACAATTGTCTTTTTACCGGTTGCCCTGACCTCAATCCCCTTTTCGCGTAACTCTTTTATCAGCTGGTCAAAATCTACCGTACGTATAGCTTCGTGCCGTGATTTTACTCTTCCCGCACCATGACAAGTACTACCAAAAGACTCGGACTCAGCCTTTTTTGTTCCGACTAATAAGTACGATGCTCTACCCATATCCCCGGGAATAATTACCGGCTGGCCAATATCTCGGTATTTAAGAGGTAACTGAGAATTACCCTGGCCTAAAGCTCGGGTTGCTCCTTTCCTATGCACACACAAGGTTTTATTCTTACCATCTACAACATACTCCTCAAACTTAGCGATATTGTGAGCAACATCATAGATTAAATCCATACCTAAAGATTGCCAGCTTTTAGAAAATATCTTCTCGAAACTAAGGCGAACTAAGTGCATTAATACTTGGCGATTTGCCCAGGCATAATTTGCGGCTGCGCGCATTGCGCCAATGTACTCCTTTGCTTCCGGACTCTCTACTGGTGCACAAGAGAGCTGTCTGTCCGGTACATTAATCCCGTACTTATTTAGACACTTAAGCATTACTTTTATAGAATCATCACATACTTGAAAGCCCAGGCCTCTTGAGCCGGAGTGAATCATAACCACAACCTGACCAATGTTTAAACCCAAACGGTCTGAGACAGCCTTATCAAAGATATCACTAACAACCTGAACCTCTAAGAAGTGATTGCCGCTACCTAAGGTTCCGGCTTGTTGTTTCCCGCGTTTATAAGCCCGTTCTGAGACAACATCAGGATCTGCCCCCTCGATGGCTCCTGACTCCTCGCAATGCTCTAGGTCTTGCTCTACCCCAAAACCACGGCCAACTGCCCATTTTGCGCCATTGAGTAGTATTTTCTTCTCTTCCTGGTATGATACCCGTATGTCTCCGGTTGAGCCTACGCCAGAAGGAGTATCTTGATAAAGAATACTTACAATCTTAGATATCTTATCTCTTACATCTTCTAAGGTTAGATTAGTCTTTAGAAGCCTTACCCCACAATTAATATCATAGCCTACTCCACCGGGAGAAATTACCCCTCCTTTCTCGGGATCAGTAGCAGCGACTCCGCCAATACAAAATCCATAACCCCAGTGGATATCAGGCATAGCTAAAGAATTACCTACTATTCCTGGCAAAAAAGCAACATTAGCTACCTGCTCGGGTGCTTTGTCATTCTTTATGCCGGCTAAGAGCTTCTCGCTGCTATAGATAATTCCATCAACCAGCATTCCCGGCTTATAGCTCTTAGGAATACGGTACTTGTAATCACTGATTTTCTCTATTGGACCTTCCCACATAATTACTTATACCTTAAACGTCAAAGATGACTTCAGCTACATACCCTTTATCGTTTTCCTCTACTTTTAAATCATGATAAGTAGCAGCTTTAATTTCCCGCTTTAGTTCGTTATTTTCAAAATCAAACTCCTCACCTTTAATCTCAGCCTGAAGAATCTTTCCACCCTTATCATCACTTATCCTTAAGTGATATTCTTTTGGTAGAAAACCATCGGCAAAAAATATTGAGAGTAACTCATTAAGCCAATCTACAAGCAGCTCAGCAAGGCTCTGAGCTTGCAAAGTAATTTTTTTATTAATTATTTTTTTTGGTTGATAGTCAGTAAGGATGCTGAAAAGTACGGTAGCGTAGTTTTTAAACAGACCTTCGGATGTTTTTCCGTATACTCGCAGGCCTAAATCAGCAGTATGCTCGATAAATTCAAATTTTTCCATTTAAAAAATTGGGCCATGAAGGGCTCGAACCTTCGACCTTGGGCTTAAGAGGCCCCTGCTCTGCCAAACTGAGCTAATGGCCCATTAATTATGGTTTGCGGGCAAAAAGAAAACCCCCATTGCATTATTTTAATGGGGGTCTAGAAAAAGGCAAGTAAAATTTCAAAAATAAAAACAAAGGGGGCGCTGACCTACTCTCCCACAACCTTGCGACTGCAGTACCATCGGCCCAAGAAGGCTTAACGGCCGTATTCGGAATGGGAACGGGTGTGGCCCTTCCGGTAAAAGCACCCCCATATTATAAGTACATTTAACTTATAAAAAAATAAGTTGGGTATCAAGCCGATTGGCTTATTAGGAGTGCTCGGCTGAACACATTACTGTGCTTACACCTGCACCCTATATAGGTGATAGTCTCTCACCAGCCTTCATCCCGAGTAAACTCGGGAAGGGATTCCTCGTTTTAAGACGAGTTTCGCGCTTATATGCCTTCAGCGCTTATCTCTAAGGAACGTAGCTACCCAGCCTTTACTCCTGGCGGAATAACTGGTACACCAGAGGTTCCTCTG
>CAZPYY010000066.1:0-5037 GCA_964590995.1 uncultured Planctomycetia bacterium
TAAAGATGCTGCCCGGCCACAAATACCTTTGCCAAAAGGAACTCGTCGATACTCCTTCTGTAAGGCTTCAGGAAGCCTGCTCTGAACATTCATTAATAATACCTGGGGTTCTGAATCTACAAGAAATATCGCTCCCATACCTGGAGAAGAAAATAATGGCGAGGAGAGAATAATATTAAGAGCACACTTTAAAAACCCATCTAAAGAGATGCTTTCCAGAGAGAAACGCAAGAGAGAGTTTATTGCTGCCTGAGCAAGGTAATTATGGCGAATCTCCTGCCCTTGCTTATCAACCCTGCTAAAGTCTTCAAAGGTCTCTATCACAGCTATAATTTCACCCTCTTTATTCTCTACCGGAAATGAAACCACCTTATATACTGCCGGTATACCTTTAGGGGATGCTTTTATCAAATCTTCCTGGGTCTCTTTACTGCTTAGAGCTTTACAGGTCGGACAAACCGAACAAAGCTCCTTAGAAGAACTGCTGAGGATGTTATGACAAACCGAACCCTCGAAGAAGTCTGAACCGGCAAACCACCTCTTCATCTGTCTATTCATGTAGAGAACTTCTCGGTTTGGAGATACCAAGGATACTCCGATGTTAATATTATCGATTATGCTCTTATACCCTTCTTCGGTCTTTTTTAATACCTCCTCAACCTGCTGGTGAGCAGTGATGTCTACACCAACACTAATAACATATTTAGCAAAACCTTTCTTATCAAAGACAACGGTATTAGACCACTTTATTAACCTCTTACTACCATCCTTGCATATCCAACGATTCTCATAATCCTGAGGGAATTCGCCGCGCTTTAAGTCCAATAAATCATCCTTGGCGTTATTAGCATCCTCCCCTTCTAAAAACAGCCGCCAAAAATACTTATCTCTAGCCTCAGCAAAGGTATAACCGGTTATCCGTTCACAGGTGCGATTAAAACGCACAATTTTCCCCGTACAGTCAAAGGCTATTACTAATGACCCTATTTTATCTAGGAGGGAAGGAATTAAATCGTAGCTCTTATTTAACTCATCTTCAAGCTCTCTTCGTTTGCGGTTAACAAGCTGAAAGTAGATACCAACAACTATCAGAAAGAAGACTGCTGGCAGGCGCGACCAAAGGGTCTGGACTGACAGATTAAAAACGGCTTGAATAAAGCTAGTTTCTTCAAGAACAAATGTCTCTACCCCGGCCCAAATAAGCCAATATAATACACTGAGGATAAGAGCAAAAATTATCATTATCTCTAGCTATCCTGGATTTTTGTTCTCTAAATACTTATCTAAGAATATTTTAACCCCTCCTCAGGAGGTGTCAAGGCAGGGTTTTGTAAAAGTGAGAGATTTTCTGTTTCTTAGAAGAATTTAATACTCGAAGAATAAGAGTTTACAAGGGAAAAAATAAGTTTTACAATACCCTCTATGGTTAGTAGTTATCTAAGAGTTATAAAAGATCTTCTTTTCCCTTGTCTCTGCCTCTGTTGTGAGAAAAAAATCTCTCAAGGCTATCTTTGTAGGGAATGTGAGGGAAAAATAGTCTTTCTTACTCCTGCGCGCTGTCGCTATTGTTTAAGGCCTTTAAGTATTAACTCATCAGGCCTTTGCCAAGAGTGTTCGAGGAAGATCTACCCCTACCAAAGACTTATTAGTGCTACTGCCTATAAAGAGCCTATGGCAAGCTTAATACACCTCTTTAAATATAAGAATTGCGACTATCTTGCTGACTTTCTCTCCTCGCTGATAGTAAAGCACCTAGCAAAAATAGGCTTTAACCCCAATAGATATCAGCTTATTATCCCTGTTCCCCTGCATAAAGATAAGCTAAAAATAAGGGGTTATAACCAGGCCGGACTTCTTTCAAAATTGTTATCAAATTATTTTAAAATCCCTTTTAGGGATGATATAATAGGCAATACGAATATCCGGCCTTCCCAAACTAAACTGCCAAAAGAAAAGAGGGAAAAGAATGTCCAAGGGGTATTTGTGGTACGAGAAGAGTTGCAAAATAAGAACATCATTCTGGTAGATGATATCTTTACCACTGGCTCAACAGCCAGTGCCTGCTCTAGGACTTTGAAAGAAAAAGGAGCAGGAAATATTACAGTAATAACTTTAGCAAAAACATGAAAAATAAGTTATAAGTAATAAGTTCTAAGTTGTAAGTTAAAAAGGGTTAATTTTTTGAAACTTAAGACTTACGACTTAAAACTTAAAACTATTTATGAGGATTTTAAGAAATTACATCATCAAAGACTTTATGTCAGTGTTTATATTTTCATTCCTTATTCTGAGTATGGTAATGCTCATGGGTAATCTAATGAAAGTATCTGATATGGTCGTAAGAAAGGGCGTAAACATTATTGACGCCTTAAAGATACTCACTTTCTTCATCCCCTACCTTTTAGGTTTTACCATTCCCCTCTCTTTTCTAATGGGCGTCTTATTGGTTATGGGTAGGTTAATTGCTGATAATGAGATTGTCGCTATTAGGGTAGCTGGAATCTCTCTATTTAAAATCTTAAATATCTTCCTAATCTTAGGATTTATCTTCTCGCTCTTTCTCTTTATTCTCAATGACCGGGTAATTCCTGATTTTCACTACCGTTACAGAAGCGAAATCAAGAACATCTACTCTAAAAACGTCTCAGCTCTTATCGAACCAGGGGTATTCCTAGAACACTTTGAAAATTACATTCTCTATGTTGCTGATAAGAGTGGTAATAAGTTAAAGAATATCTTTATCTATGAGATTGATGATAAACAGAAGACCACTAAGGTAACCTTTGCTAAGGAAGGTGAGTTTATTGTCGAAGGAGATATGCTAAAGATAAAGTTAGAAGAGGGTTTTAGGGATGAAACCGTCTCTAAGAAGAAGATGGAGCTCTATCGTCTTAATTTTAAGATATTCTTCATGGATATACCTATCCAAAAACGTGAAAAGGTAAAGATAAGTAAAAAACCCTCAGATATGAGGCTCTCTGAGCTTCGAAAAAAGATTGCTCTAATCAACGCCCCGGAATTAAAAGGTGAATTCCATAAGAGAATAAGCTTTTCCTTCTCATGCCTTGCTTTTATTATCCTTGGCTTTGGTATCTCTTTAGTAGTAAAACACCGCGAAAAATCAATAAATTTCGGTATTGCTTTTTTAACTGCTGGGGTTTACTACTTACTATTTATCCTAGGAGAAGCCCTTCTTGAATATCGCCACATTGCTCCTTCCTTAGGCATGTGGCTACCGAATATAATAGTTATCTCCTTAGGAGGATACCTTATCTTTAGACATGCGTATTCTAGATAGATACACAGTAAAAAACGTAGGCTTAGGGTATTTATTCATCCTCTTGGTATTTGTAGGACTCTACTTTGTTGCTGATATATTCACTAATCTCTCTGATATTCTAAAAGCAAAGACCCCTGTGCTAATTTTGGTTCAATACTATATTGCTTCTCTGCCATTAATATTCTTAAGAGTAAGCCCTCTGGCTCTGCTTATAAGTACACTCTATACCTTCGGGGAACTGAATAAGAATAATGAAATCGTAAGTATTAGGGCCTCAGGCATAAGTATCATACGAATTGCCTTGCCAGTCATATTCTTTGCTTTATTTCTCTCAGTAGCAACATTCTTTATACAAGAGAAGACTCTTATGCAATCGCAGAAGAAGGTTGATGAAATAAAAACACATTTTATAAAAAAGAGCATAACTACTGCTAACGAAGAACGCAACCTTGCTTTTACCTCTGGAGAAAGAATATTCTTTGTCCAGAAGTTTTTGCCTAAAAAAGGTATTTTAAAGAATGTTATAATCTTTAAGGAGGGAGAAGGCAGAAGGCTTGAGAAAAAAATGGTCTGTAAAGAAATAGCCTATGAATATGGCTTCTGGATAGCCAAAGATATTATCGAGTATAGCCTTGATGCCGATGGAAATATATCTGATGCCCCTACCTCTTCCTCCACCAAGAAAATCAGTCTAAAGGAAAAGCCTCGGGAATTGCTTTTAAAGAGAAGCATCTTCTCTCAATTCTCCTCTCTAAACCATTTAAAGAAAGAAATAGCCAGATTAGAGAAGGTAAAAGCCGGAAATTTACTGGCAAGCTTAACTATTGATTACTATCAAAAGGTAGCTGAACCATTCTCGCATTTATTTATTGTTATTGGTATCTTACCTATAGCCTTAGAAATCAAAAAGAGAAAGGTAGCCCTCTCCTCTCTGGGAGTGGGATTTATCTTTAGTTTTATCTACTATGTCCTCTCCTCTTTTAGTGTTGCCTTAGGAAAATCAGGGGTTATCTTGCCTTTCTTAAGCGTAAGCCTAGCTCCGGCATTCTTCTTAACCGTAGGAATAACCGGCCTTCTTTTAATCAGATAATTTAAAAGTGTAAAAAGTAAAGCGTAAAGCGAAAAATTGGCAGATAGATTCTAAGTTTTAAATTATCGTTTTTAGTTTTTTACTTTAAGCTTTTAGTTTTTATATATCCGGGGTATTTGCAGGGATAGGCGGCTAACAATCTCATAGGGAATAGTGCCTGCGGTCTTAGCTAAACTTTCAACACTTAAGTTCTTAGCTTTACTCTTTCCGATTAAGATCACCTCAGTTCCGGTCTTAATATCATCTCTTGAGCCCAAATCAACCATGATATGGTCCATACAGACCCGGCCAGCAAGATTAAAGAGATTATCCTTAATAATTACCTTACTCTTATTAGATAAGGCCCAAGGATAACCGTCAGCATAACCCACAGCTACAGTAGCAATGTTTCTCTTGCCCTTAGCAATATAATTGCGGCCATAGCTTACGCTCATTCCTTTATTAATCTTCTTAACAAAGATAACCTTTGATTTTAAAGAGAGAACTGACTTTACATTTAAACCAAGACCCTTAGCCGGTTTAATTCCGTAAAGAATTAGTCCCGGCCTAACCATATTAAAGTGAGCATTAGGGTACTTTATTATTCCAATACTATTAGCACAGTGGCAATACTTAAAAGATATCTTCTCTTTAGCCAGTTGTTTAATAAAACTATTAAAAATACCAA
>CAZPYY010000067.1:0-4746 GCA_964590995.1 uncultured Planctomycetia bacterium
TACCATAAGAACGGTAAGGAGTAAACATTGTATCTGTGGGTGAGCCAGGATTAAAGTAGATCTTCCCATCAATCTCTTCATTGAGAGGAGTGTGGGAGTGGCCAAAGACAAAAATATCAATATCCTTAGCTTCACGAGCAAACTCTTTATTTACATATTCGAGTATTTTTTTCGGATGCCCCCCACCGTGAGTAAGGGCTAAGGTAATTCCTTCAAATTTTAGGAGTTGTTTTTTCGGTAGCTTTATTTTGATAGTCTCGCCGTCCATATTCCCGCAGACACCGTGGATCCTAGTCCACTGGCTTAAGGTTTCATAGACCGGATAAACAATATAGTCTCCACAGTGGAGACAGCAATCACTGGCTTTGGCTTCTTTTTCGATTATATCAGGTAAGTTAGATGCGGTTACCGGCATGTGAGTATCGGAAAGTACTAAAATTCTCATTATTCTTATTCGGTTCCTAGGTCTGAGGAAACGATTGGCTTGTTGTATACATTTAAGAGACGGTTAACCTCGCTGATATCCCAAATAGTAAGCTTATTATTTTTAGCAATCAACCTTGCTGTTGGCGGTAAGTTATCCAAAGATACAAATATTTTTTTAACCCTCTTACCCTTTATGTTGCTACCCTTTTCAATAAAATCAAAGATATCATTATCCTCAACGTTTTTTTCTTTGATTCCGGCAAAAACAATTTCCTTTCCTTCTCCGATAAGCAGATGAAAATCCCGGGTAGGGTATGAGATTACCTTGGCATTCTCTACTGTTGGAAGTTGATATCTGTTCTTTCCTAAGCGCAAAGTGTCGTTTTTAAATGAAGAAAACAGTTGCATAACTTTCTTTAGTTTATCTTTGGCAAACTCTTCCGTAAAGAGTGCGAGCTTCTCTTCCAACCCTTTCTTAAGCAAAGCTTGTTTCTGCTGAGGGTTAAGGACCGGAGGCGAGAAGTACAATTTAAAGACTGAAGTTAACCAGAACGAGAATAAAGAGTCTCTTATCTTATAAATATTACCTAGACTCTCGATATAATTTAAATCAAGGAGTTTCTGCAGTCGGCTATTTAGATCTTTAGAATTATAGATGCCCAAAGAGACCAACTCCCCTTTTCGTAAGTAACCCTGGCTTAAAGCAAACAACAATTTCAGAGTCAGGATCGAATCTTTAAAATAGAATTTGATTAAGTCAATTTTCTTAATGAATTTTTGGAAGAGATAAGTCTCTCTTGAGTAAAAGGCCTTTTCAACTATTGTTACAACTGACGCTTTCTCATCTTCGCGTTGGCAGTTTTCCCTTATGATTCGTGCCATTAAATCATAGTAAACAATATTTGTACCAAGCATATTCACAAAAAAGGATAGAAATAATGGTGATGGTGATAAAGGCTGGAGTAAGCTTTTGAGGTAAAAGTAATTAGCTAAAGAGGCATTTTCGCTTAAGAAGACCTTTTCAAAATTACCAAAAAGTAGATTTAGCTCTCCGGAAAGCACTTTTTCGGCATCCCGAGAGTTTGAGGTGGTTAAAACAATCATGCAATTTCTTTGAATTATAATGAATTTCGAGAAATCTTGATAAAAGTCTTTAAACATTTCAGCAAGATTTAGGAATTCTTCAATAATCAACACGCAATTGCGGTTACTTTCATTGATAAACTTATTTATAGTCTCAAGAACATCTAAAAATCTAACCTTTTCTTTTTTGAGACAATCCTTAATAAAATTAGTAGTTGAAACAAGAACCGGGCTGGCGTAGTTTATCAGGTTATCGAGGCTTTCGCTTTTACAGGTGTAGTCGCTAAGTAAAGAGAAGGCTATGGCTTTGAAGAATTCTTTTTTCCCGGCATAAGCCGAACTCGCATAAAGATAGGTAAGCTCATCAGATTTATTTCGCTGAAGGTAGTTGCTTAAAAGATAAGATATCTCCTCCTTATCTCCTCCTAGGAGGGCGATGTTTTGACGATAGCCGAGAGTAAAAGCTTTTACTCTTTTATCTAAGGCTGAGAGTTTAATCATCCAAGGCTCGCTACTCATCTTAATTAAGGTATTTCAAAGGGTCTTCGGGAATATTTCTTTTTCGTACTTCAAAATGAAGTACATAGCTTCCATTCTTTCCGGAAGCTACCATACCAATAGCTTCACCTTTAGTAACGGTACTCCCTTCTTTAACTGATGTTTCGTCAAGATTTGCGTAGACAGTATAGAGGCGTGAATCATGTTTTAATATAATAGTCTTACCCCAGCCTTTAAGGGGTTTAGAAAATGCTACTTTTCCTTGGGCAGAAGCTTTAACTTCTCTATTATCGGAGGTTGCTTGAATATTCACCCCTCTGTTTAGAGAGCTATCGACACTCTCATTAAAATAATTAACAATACCCCCTTTTATCGGCCAGAGAAAACCCTTACCAGTTGTTGAGCTGTAGCGGGGTATAAATATTTTTTGTCCTACCTGTAGATTGTAGGGAGAAGATATGTTGTTCTCACGCATTATTCTCTCGACACTAACATTGTATTGTTTTGAGATTTTCCAGAGAGAGTCCCCTCCTCTTATTGAGTAGTAAATTCCACTACGCTTAGATGGTGGAAGGTAGTATTTTTTTTTGGGAATTCTAGATGGAGCGCAGGCAAGAAAAAATATTATTATGGATAAAAACGTTAGTTTAAGCATTGCCAAAGATTAACTTCAAAATTGTATCGAAAGTTCTCCAAATAACTTCCGGATGCTATATATTACCCTAAATCAAAAATAATTCAACATAAAAAAACTAACAAAAAATATGGAGCGGGCGAGCGGAATCGAACCGCCGTCTCGACCTTGGGAAGGTCATATTCTACCATTGAACCACGCCCGCGAATATTATTTTAGGAGATTGCACTCCTCGATTATCTTTAAAGAGCAGAAATTACCGCACATCGCACAGATATCTTCTGAAGGTTTTGCTTTTTTCCGGTATTCCTTAGCTTTATCCTTATCAACTACCAGGGGCATGAGCTTATCCCACTTTCTTTTAGCCCGGTAGAGAGATAATTTATGATCTTTTTCCCACTCGTCCTTAAACCGCAGGATATCAACTGAATGGGCAGCAATCTTTGAAGCAATGACTCCATTTCGGATGTCGTCAACGGTTGGGTGGCGCAGATGTTCGGCTGGAGTAACTACGCATAAGAAGTCTGCTCCGTGCAAAGCTGCGATTGCTCCGCCAATGGCTGAGGTGATATGGTCATAACCAGCAGCAATATCAGTTGGCAAGGGCCCTAAGACATAGAAAGGGCTGTTCGAACAAATTTTTTTCTCGAGCATCATATTCATGGCAATTTCATCTAAACGAATGTGACCAGGTCCCTCGATCATTACCTGGACCCCTTTTTCCCGGCATCGCTTAGCTAGTTGGCCTAAGGTTCGCAGTTCTGAGATTTGCAAGGTATCAGTTGAGTCAGATATTGCGCCGGGCCTGAGAGCATCACCTAAGCTTAAGGTAATATTGTAGGCCTTTGCTAATTGTAAAATCTTATCAAAATTTTTGTAAAATGGATTCTCTTGCTTATTAATCGCCATCCAGTAGGCAAGTAAGGCTCCGCCTCTACTGACAACTCCGCCAACACGTTTTTTACGCTTTAACATATCGATATTTTTTCTTAAAATCCCGGCATGGATAGTAAAGAAGTCTACTCCATCCTCAGCTTGCCTCTTCAATACATCCCAGATATCATCAAAGTTAATATCTTCAATCCCCCCCCGCCTTCTCTTTGCTTCTAAGGATATCTCATACATTGGAACTGTGCCAAGAGGAACCGATGACTTCTTAAGAAGCTGCTTTCTCAGTAACACTAAGTTATTACTGGCACTTAAATCCATAATAGTATCAGTTCCATGCTTGATTGCACACCGCATCTTCTTTACTTCATTTTGGATGTTAAGGGCTTTAGTAGATAGCCCGATGTTGGTATTAATCTTTACTTTTAAACCCTCACCAACAGCGCAGGGCTTAGATATCTTTCGCTTCTTATTTAGAGGGATAACCACTCTTCCCTCATGCAATTGTTTTTTGAGGAAAGCTACGGAAACGGCTTCTTTTTTGGCTAGAGTTTTTAGGAAGCCCTCTTTAAACATTCTTTATACTCTTTAACGCGTGTTTCGAGATTTTTTGCCAGGATGATTCCCCGGCAGATTGCAATATTCCTTATGCCGGATTCCAGCAAAGATTCTATATTATACTGATTTATTCCGCCGATAGCAAACATTAGTTTTTTGCTTTTACCGATTAAGGTCTTTAATTTTATAGAAGTCAAAGGCCTTAGGCTGGGCTTTGTCTTTGTCTTAAAGGCTGGCCCGAAGCTGATGTAATCTACCTTGCCTTCCCGCCTGCGTTCCTTATCTTTAAGTCTCTCCAATTCTTCTAAAGAGTGAATGGTTTTGCCGATAATTGCCAGTTTTCCCACAATCTCTCTAGCCTGGCTAATGGAGATATCACTTTCTCCTAAATGAACTCCCGAGGCTTCTGATAAGTACGCAATGTCAGCCCGGTCATTTACAATAAATAATTTCCTTCTTTTTCGGATAATCCTTGAGAGTTTTACAGCTATAGATAAGTATTCTTTATCAGAGATTCCTTTTACTCTAAGCTGGAAGATATCAACCCCAAAACGAGCTAATTTATCGGCTAGAGAGAAGATATTAATTCCAGCCTTATCAATTACTTCTTTGTCGAGGATTACGTAAAGGAGGCCATTTTTTGAGGATTTTCTTTTCCA
>CAZPYY010000068.1:0-4658 GCA_964590995.1 uncultured Planctomycetia bacterium
GAATAATGGCTAAGATTTATATAGTTGATGTTACTAATCGAGACGGTGTGCAAACATCTCGAATATGCTTGTCAAAATTACAGAAGACAATGATTAACCTCTATCTTGATCAGATGGAGATATTCCAGAGTGAGTATGGGTTTCCGATGACTGGCCATGAGAGCAATTATCTTAAGGCTAATTTAGAGTTAGTTCGCAGGGGAGCAATAAAGCACTTACGGCTTTCCGGTTGGATACGGGCAATAAAAGGGGATGTAGAGGGTGCTTTTAAGAATATTCCCGGGATAGAGTATCTGAATCTTTCAATTTCAACTTCTGATCAGATGATTGAGCATAAATTCCAAGGTCGTCTTGACCATAAAGGGGTCATAAAGAATATGACTGAGGCAGTAAAACTAGCTAAGAAGTTAGGCGCAAAGGCAGTAGGGGTTAATGCTGAAGATGCTTCACGTTCCCGTATCGAATATTTGATTGAATTTGTGAAGGCAGCAAAAGAAGCCGGAGCAGATCGGTTTAGATATTGTGATACCTTAGGTTTTGATACTCCTTTTTCTATTCATGATCGGCTAGATGCTATTTTGAAAAAAGTAAAATTGCCGACAGAAATTCACTGCCATAATGATTTAGGCCTTGTGGTTGCTAATTCTATTGCCGGAGCAAAGGCAGCAGTAGATAATGATGTTGATGCTTATATTAATACCTGTGTGAATGGAGTGGGTGAGCGTGCTGGTAATGCTGATTTAGTTAGTATTATCTTAGCAATTAAGTATGGCAGCGGTATGCAGAAGTACAAACTTGATTCCAAGGTAAACTTGAAGAAAGCCTGGAGGATAAGTAGGTATGCTTCTTATGCTTTTGGCATACCTATACCGATAAACCATCCCGGTGTGGGTGCAAATGCTTTTGCCCATGAGTCAGGAATCCATGCCGACGGTGCCTTAAAAGACAGAAGAAATTATGAGTTATATAACTATGAAGCATTGGGCCGTGGTGAACCCGAGGTTATTGATACTGGTAGAAAGATTACTGTAGGAGAGTATTCCGGGATAAAAGGTTTTCGCAACGTCTATGATCGTTTGGCAATAAAGTTTAAGGATGAGAAAGAGGCCCGTAGGATTTTAGAGTTAGCTCGGTATGCCAATGTTCATAACCAGAAGCCATTAGTTGAGGACGAGTTAAAGTTCGTAGCTCAATACCCCGATATCGCAAAAAAGATCTTTACTGTGGAAGTTTAGGCCTAAAAAGTTAAAGTAAAGATTTAAAGAGGTAATTGGAGAAGCCATGAATACAATACTGATAGGATTGCAATGGGGAGACGAAGGCAAGGGTAAGGTGATTGATTACCTTTGCCGTAGCAGCGATGTTATTGTTCGTTTCCAAGGCGGAAATAATGCCGGCCATACCGTAGTCGTAAAGGGCGAGAAGTTTGTCTTTCATCTTATTCCTTCCGGCCTCTTGAGAAAGGGGAAGGTTTGCGTGATTGGTAATGGCGTGGTGGTCGACCCTAATATTTTGATAGAGGAAATAAACTCTCTTAAAGCTAAAGGGATAAATGTTTCGCCGAGCAATCTAAAAATTTCTCCTCTTTGCCATATAATTATGCCTTACCATCGGATAATGGATGCTTTAAGGGAGAAGGGGCGTATGAGTAAGATTGGTACTACTAAAAGAGGAATTGGTCCTTGCTACATGGATAAGGTTTCACGTTGTGGAATAAGAATGATTGATTTTATTGACCCGAAAGTTTTCTCTTTGAAGCTCAAAGATAATTTAGGAGAAAAGAATCCTATCTTTAAGAAGGTCTATGGAGCTAGGGGTTTTTCTTTTAAGGAGATATATGAGGAGTATAATGCTTTAGCTAAAAAATTAAAGCCCTATGTTTGTGATTTAGTAGATTACTTTTATAAGCAGAGAAAAAAACGATTCTTATTCGAAGGGGCTCAAGGCGCCTTTTTAGATGTAGATTTTGGTACCTACCCTTTTGTGACTTCATCGTCAGTGGTTTCTTCCAATGCCCTTCTGGGTTCAGGCCTTTCTTTTGTGCCGGTCAATAAGGTTTTAGGGGTAGCGAAAGCTTACACTACCCGAGTCGGTGAGGGACCGTTTCCCACAGAGTTAGAAGGAAAGTTCTTGAATTATTTCCGCAATAAAGGGGTAGAATTTGGTGCAACAACTGGTCGTCCCCGTAGATGTGGTTGGTTAGATTTAGTATTGCTGAAGAGATCAGTAATCCTCAATAAAGTAACTGATTTAATTATTACCAAGTTGGATGTTCTAGATGGATTAGAGAAAATAAAGGTCTGTGTTGGCTATAAGCATAAAGGTAAAGCTCTGAAGAATTTTCCTTGCAACTTGGAAGGTATTCAGCCTATTTATAAGGAATTTAAAGGGTGGAAGGATTGTATTAATGCGGCGAGGAGATTTTCTAACTTACCGCTTGCAGCCAGAAATTATGTACGGTTTATTGAGAACTCCTTAGGGGTAAAAGTAACATTTATCTCCGTAGGTGAAAGAAGGGAAGCAATCTTTGAGAAGTAATTCACGCATATCATGATGCGTTCATTAAAGGAGTAAATTCATGGATCCAGTTGTATTTGTCTTTGCCGGAGCATTACTGGCATTAAGTTTTTGTGGATTTTTAATCGGTTGGATATTTAAGCAACCCCAAGGCAGCGAGAAGATGCAGACTATATCTCGCTATATTTTTGAGGGAGCAAGGGGATATTTGAAACAGCAGTACAAGGTTGTTTCAATATTCTTTTTAGTTGTTTTTTGTATCCTTTTATTTATGGCTTTTAAGGGATTTTTGGTTATATTTGTCCCTTTTGCTTTTCTTACCGGTGGCCTTTTTTCTGGGTTTTGCGGATGGATCGGAATGCATGTAGCCACGAAGTCAAATTCCCGTACTGCTTTTGCTGCTAAGCAGAGTTTAAATAAAGGTTTGCGAGTTGCTTTTAGCGGCGGAACAGTCATGGGACTTATGGTAGTAGGCTTGGGGCTTTTAGAAATGGTCACATGGTTTGTTATTTTAAAGTGGTACTATGCTAATAACCCTCTGCCTGCCGGTAGCGATTTACTAACCGCAATAACATCTACAATGCTTTGCTTTGGGATGGGAGCATCTAGTTATGCTCTCTTTGCACGTTTAGGCGGAGGAATATACACTAAGGCTGCTGATGTTGGTGCTGATTTAGTCGGTAAAGTTGAAGCTGGGATTCCCGAAGATGATCCTAGAAATCCAGCAGCTATTGCTGATTTGGTTGGCGATAATGTTGGTGATGTCGCTGGTATGGGAGCAGATTTGTACGAGTCTTATGTTGATTCTATAGTAGCGACAATGGCTTTAGCTGCTGCAGCTGGTTTAGGTTTAAAAGGTGTAATTACTCCTATGCTTATGGCTGCATGTGGAGTCCTAGCATCTTTGATTGGATACTTTTTTGTTAGGACTAAAGAGGGTGCTACCCAGAAAGGATTACTTAGGGCTTTGCGAAAAGGAGTTTGGACAGCTTCAGGGTTAGTTATTGTTTTTTCCTTTTTAGTTGTTTGGCATATATTAGGCAAAGAGTACTTAGGTGTTTTTTGGTCAGTAGTAATCGGGCTTCTTGCCGGAGTATTAATCGGTCAATTTACAGAATTTTTTACCTCTGCTGGATACAAACCCACTAGAAACTTAGCTGAAACCTCTAAAACCGGACCGGCAACAATGATTATTGAAGGCATTGCTTTAGGCATGCTTTCACCAGCCGGAGCAGTACTTACAGTTGGTGGCGCAATCTTAGCAAGTTTTGCAGTAAGCGGAGGGTTTGATAGTTTTGGTATCGGGCTTTACGGTGTAGGTATCTCGGCAGTAGGAATGCTTTCTACCTTGGGGATAACTCTAGCAACCGATGCTTATGGTCCGATTGCTGATAATGCCGGAGGCATAGCTGAAATGTCTGAGCTAAAACCGGAGGTAAGAAAGAGGACTGATCAGCTTGATTCTTTAGGTAATACTACTGCAGCTACCGGTAAAGGTTTTGCTATAGGCTCAGCTGCTCTAACAGCACTGGCTTTAATAGTTGCTTACAAAGACCATATTATGCATGAGGCAGTGAGGTTAGGTAAGGTAGTGAATATGGATTTAAGCTTACTTAATCCTAATGTTCTTATTGGTATCTTTATTGGTGCAATGATGCCTTTTGTTTTTTGCTCTTTGTCTTTAAGGGCAGTGGGCAGAACCGCCGGGGCAATTATTGAGGAAGTACGTAGGCAATTTTATCAAATAAAAGGATTATTAGAGGGTAAAGCCAAGGCTGATTACTCAAGATGTGTTTCTTTAACTACTAAAGCTGCCCAAAGAGAAATGATTATTCCTTCTCTTCTAGCAATTATTGTCCCGATCTTAACCGGTTTGTTATTGGGGGTGAGAGGAGAAATTGGTCTTCTTGTCGGAGCTTTAGCATCTGGTTTTGTTTTAGCAGTAATGATGGCAAACTCCGGAGGAGCCTGGGATAACGCCAAGAAATATATTGAAGAGGGTGGTTTCGGCGGAAAAGGTTCCAATTTCCATAAGGCCGCAGTTATTAGTGACACTGTCGGTGACCCTTTTAAGGATACTGCCGGGCCTTCTTTGAATATATTGATTAAATTGATGTCGATGGTGTCGATAGTCTTTAGTG
>CAZPYY010000069.1:0-4587 GCA_964590995.1 uncultured Planctomycetia bacterium
CGTGGCGGCCCATAACTTCAACTACCATGATTCGGTTATGGGATTCAGCAGTAGTATGTAACCGATCAAGGCACTCAGTTACAATATTTACCGCGGTGTCAAAACCAAATGTAAAATCAGTTGCATTTAGATCATTATCTATTGTCTTAGGAACCCCGACAGTATTTAAACCTTCTTTGAAGAGTTTTGTTGCTGCACCTAAGGTGTCTTCTCCTCCTATGGCAATTAAGGCATCTAAACCGAGTTCTTTAAAATTCGCTATAGCTTTTTTAGAATCGCCTTCTTTTTTGTAAGGATTAGTACGAGATGTACCTAGAATGGTTCCGCCCTTATGAAGGATTCCTGATACCGAACGTATGCTTAAGGGCAGGGTGTCTTTTTCTATTAGGCCCTTCCATCCGTAGCGCAGACCTATGACTTTTTGGCCATCGAGTATAGTTTTTCTGACTATTGCTCGGATAACCGGATTTAAACCCGGGCAATCTCCTCCACCGGTAAGAATACCAATTTTCATTTTTCAACTCCTTATTATGTTTATGGGTAAATGCGTTAATGTGTGTATGCGTTTTTCTACTAATCTACTCGTTTACTCATCTACCCTTTTACTAACAATTATTCGTAATTTCTAAAAGGTACCTCAGGCTCTTTATCCTCGGCCATTAAGTCTTTCTTGCTTAAGGCGATTTTTCTTATTTCTAAGTTAACCTGAACCTGTTTATCTTCTCCCAAGAGAGTATGCATCTTTTCTCTGACCTGTTCCTGTATTTCCCTGGTAAATTCAACTAAATTTACCTCAGTGGTCAATACACCGCGGGCAACTACTTCGATACCCTTCTTTCTTAAGAAGACTTTTGGTTTTATCCTTGAGACCTCGGTCTTCGCTTCTAGCATTTTCTTTAACATATCCTCAATAGCAACTAAAGTTATGCTCACTTTTCCCTGGTCAGACTCAAAGGTTATAGATTTATTCCTTCGCACGCGGCGGAAAGATGTTTGTAGATAACGCAAACAAAGGAGTATAAGAAGCAAACCTACCAGGAGAGTAATCCACCTTAAGGGGAAATCTGCCAGGATTTCAGCCAGGTAGACAGTAATTACATCTACAGTAATTATTTCTAAAGATAAACCAATGAGGATCAAGCCTGCAGTAAGGGATAGGATAATATAGATTAATACTGTTAAGAAACCCATTACAACCTCCTTTTTATTCGCCTTGATTCTCTAAAAACTTTTCCAGAAATCCAGTATGGTATTTCCCTCTTTTAAAGTCGGGATTGTTAATTACTTCTTTACAAAAGCCAGCAGTTGTTTTTATCGGTTCAACCAAAAATTCTCCTAAAGCTCTATCCATCTTCCTCAAGGCTTCAGCGCGGTTTTCGCCTTTAGTTATTACCTTAGCAATAAGGGAATCATAATAAGGCGGGATATGATACCCTGAGTATATATGGGTATCAACTCGAACGTCTTTGCCACCGGGGGTATAGCAGAAGTTTATTGTCCCCGGAGAAGGCATAAAGCCTTTATCGGGATCTTCAGCATTAATTCGGCACTCAATTGCCGACCCTTTTATTTGAATATCATCCTGCTTTATCTTTAATTTTTCACCGGCGGCAAGAAGTATTTGCAATTTGGCTAGATCTACGCCGGTTACTTCTTCGGTTATCGGATGTTCTACCTGTATTCTTGTATTCATCTCCATAAAGTAAAAGTTACCATCATCATCAAGCAAAAATTCTATTGTGCCAAGGTTCTGATAATTTATAGCCTTTACTCCCCGGATACACAACTCACCCAATTTTTTCCTTAGACGACTATCTACAGCTGGTGACGGAGTTTCTTCAATAACTTTTTGGTGCCTTCTTTGAACACTGCAATCTCTTTCTCCAAGATAAATCGCATTACCATAATTATCGGCAGCAATCTGAACTTCGATGTGTCTGGGGTTCTTAAGAAATTTTTCCATATAAATTTCTGAGTCACCAAAAGCAGCTTCAGCTTCGGATTGAGCGGTCATCAGGGCACCGACTAGCCTGACGTCGCTATGACAAATGCGCATACCTTTTCCGCCTCCGCCAGCTTTAGCTTTTAAGATTAGAGGGTAGCCCATCTTCTTAGCTAACTCCAAAGCCCCCTCTCTATTCTTAATTCCGCCTTCGCTTCCTGGAATTAAGGGAATATTTGCCTTACGCATACTATTTTTTGCCTGGATCTTATCGCCCATAAGACGGATATTTTCAGCAGTCGGACCAATAAATTTGATACCACAGGATTCGCAAACTTCAGCGAAATCAGGATTTTCAGCTAAAAAGCCATAGCCAGGATGGATAGCATCGCAATCAGTAACTTCAGCTGCGCTAATTAAGCGGGATATATTAAGGTAGCTATCAGTTGATGAGGGTTTTCCGATGCAAATAGTCTCATCAGCAAATTCTAAATGCAGGGAATTTTTATCAGCCTCAGAGTAAACAGCTACGGTCTTAAGACTTAAGTCTTTGCAGGCCCGGATTATCCGGATAGCTATTTCTCCACGATTGGCAATTAAAACCTTGGAAAACATAATGATTAGTTATAAGTTTTAAGCTGGTTCAATAGCAAAAAGGGTCTGGCCAAACTCTATCGGATCAGCATTTTCGACTAAAATTTGAACAACCTTACCACCAACTTCAGCTTTAATCTCATTCATCAGCTTCATGGCCTCAACAATACAAACTATATCACCAGACTTTATAACCGTGCCTATTTCAACATAAGGTTTTGCTCCTGGTGAAGGCGCTGCGTAGAAAGTTCCAACCATCGGTGATTTTATTTCGAGAACATTTGATTTGCTTGGTTTGTTCTCCGGTGTTGCTGGAGCTTGGGCTTGAGAGGGTATTTGAGAAATAACCACTGGCTGATCAGAAGAATTCTTCTTTAGGCGAATTCGTTTTCCGTCTTCTTCGATTTCCAGCTCATTGAGGTTGTTGTCCTCCATGAATTTAATGAACTCTTTTAGCTTTTTTGTCTCCATAAAACCCCCCTAAATTATTTTCTTCCCAAGTATTCTCTAGTTCGGGTATCAACCTTTAGGATGTCCCCGTTATTGATAAAAAGAGGAACATTAATAACTAAGCCGGTTTCAAGCTTAGCTGGTTTAGTCCCTGCTTTTACACTATTGCCCCGGCATCCGGGCATAGTTTCAACTACTTTTAATTCTAGAGATAGCGGTATCTCTAAACCAACTAACCCACCCTCATAATAAAGACCGGTTAATTCTAAATTATCCTTGAGCCAATCTATCTTATCACTTATCTGAGGTTCGTCTAAGACCAATCCCTCATAGGTCTCGAGATCCAGAAAGTGATAATGAACATCCGAAGCATAGAGATATTGCAACCTCCTCTTTTCGATAAAAGCTATTTGAACGTTGTCAGAATCTCGCAGGGTACAATCTTGAACTTGTCCGGTCTTTAAATTCTTGATCTTAGCTCGACAAAAAGCCGAACCCCTACCTAGCTTTGCGTGCTCGCAATCGAGGATGTTGTATAGTTCACCGTTATAAATGATGGTCATTGATGGTTTTAATTCAGCGATGGAAATTCCCACTTAAGACTTCTCCCTTTTTCTTCTTTACCAAGACCATCTCCTCCAGGCGCACCCCGAATTTACTCTTAAAGTATATGGCTGGCTCTATGGTTACAACCATACCTTCTTTTAAGACTTGGTTACAATTCGGCCCGATCATCGGAGGTTCATGGACACAAAGGCCGACTCCATGGCCTAAGCCATGGCCAAAATACTTACCCCAGCCTTTTTTATCAATGATCTTGCGAGCTACCTCATCTACCTCAGAAGCCCTGATGCCATCTCGTATTTTCTTTATACTTAGCTCTTGAGCTTTCCTTACTGTGTCGTATATTTTCCGTAAAAGAAGAGGCATTTTACCCCAGAAAAACACCCTTGTCAAGTCAGCGCAATATCCACAATATTTTGAACCCAAGTCAATTAGGAAAATCTCATTACTTAACTTCTTATCTCCGGAGCGATGATGAGGAAAAGCCGTGTTTTTGCTAGAGGCAACTATGCTTGGGAAAGCCAGTTCCCCGTCGCCCTTAAGGCATAGGAACCTCTCGATTTCAATACTTAGGTCTTTTTCGCTCATCGCAGGATCAAAGATTTCTTTAACGAATTCAAAGGCCTCCTTACTTATTTGAATCGACTTCTTTATATAGGTAATTTCCTGTTTATCCTTAACCATCCTCACCTCTTCGACTAAATCCTTAGTTTCAATAAAGTCAATTGCTGCCGCTGATAAGTAACCGTTTATGGTCTTATACTCTAAGAGTGGGAGTTTCTTGGCCTCAAAACCAAGGGTGCGTAAGTCTAATTTCTTAATTTTTTCAGCGATAAGGGTAAAGATATTATGTTTATTGCTACTCACAATTAACTCCCAGCCTTTTATCTTCTTCGCAGCCTCCTTATACAAGAAGTTAGTAAAGTAGGCTAATCTTTCATCTTGAATCAGGAGTAGATAACCATCAGTAGCCCGGAAGCCGGTAAGGTAGGCAATGTTGATTGGATCAGCAATCAGGATAGCATCGAGATTAAGCT
>CAZPYY010000070.1:0-4584 GCA_964590995.1 uncultured Planctomycetia bacterium
TGGCGGTCCGTATTAAACAAAGTTCGAACTTACTTCCAGAGACCGCAACCGTGATTCTTTATCTTTATATATCGCATTTGAATTGTTGTCAAGCGAAAGCACGACAGGTTGCGCCCTGTGGTTGTTTGTCTCCGCCTGCTTCCGCTGCCTGAACGGCAGCTCCAGCAGGCTGGGTGGTAGCTGAAAGCACCGCTCGGTTTTGCTTGGGCAAAACCTCGCTTTGGCAGCCGCCTGGGCCGGCGGCTTTCGTGGTAATCTGTTATGGTTGTATCGGCTCTTAACCGCCCCTTGACAAATCAACCATCTTAAACAGCACGGTTGTCAAGGGTCGGTTCCGGCCTCGCATCTACATCTTGATAGTTTTTTAGAAAGTATTTTTCCTTTGAGCTCGGCCGGCTTGCCGCCCCTTCAGTTAGTTAAACTATCCAAGAGGGGCGGCAAGAGCCTTTGCATTTAGAGGTGGTTCTCCCTCTGCCCCAGAGGCCAGATCTCAAAAAAAAAAAAAAAAAAAACGGAAAAGAAACAGATATTTTTAGGAAAATTTGGCGGGGGGACTAAGACAAGAGCGAGACAGGTTTGGCGTCTGCCAATATAAGTCTATTGTTCGATTCCGAAATCAAAATTGATATAGCCGACAAGAAATATAATCTTGTCGTCATGCTTTATTGGGTGCAGTTCCCAGAAGACTTTTGAATAGTAGTCTCTTTGGTCGATATCGTAATCGCCATGATATATTGCTACCATATTGACCTTGATTCGGTCAACTTTTTCAATACTGAATCCAGAAACATTTATATGATCATTATGTATTGGCGTACTTTGAGATGGTAATAAGTTGTCAACAACAGGACTTGGACAATCTTGAATTATAGTCTCGCTGCCGTCTTTATTATATAAAGAGCTTATATAGCGTCTTTTGATATCCAGAGCAGGCCCTCCTCCGGTATTCAGCAGTTTATAAGGAAGAAGAACATGTGTTGTAGAAATATATCCAACAGGATTCTTGGCTAAATCAAAGGTTATGTATGGTTTTAAATTAGCCCTATTCGCCTTGATTGCTTCTCGCGAACTTTGTCCCGCAAAAAAAGCCGATACCACCGAAGCAAGACAAGCAACAAATGTAATCGAAAGCGCCCAATTTACGGCTACTCGCCTTTTAGGTTGTTGTTGGTGATTCGCTTCCATTTTTATTTTCTCCTAATCTACTTCTCGCAATTGTACCGCTATTTTGTCATCCCGGCAAGGATAAAAATTTCTTAAAAATACACCTGAGGAGCCGATGTTTCCTTGCCACAATCTTCAAAAATAAGCAATAAAGACAGTAAAAATTGGCTAATAATAACGTCTTGAAAGCGTTTACAAAAAGGCCTTGTTTCGTTTATATTTATCAAAAATAATATGGTATATTTATATGGTATGGGAGAGGCAAAGAATCCTAAAAATAGAGGTCTATCTTTTGAGGCAATATCTATTGGCATTGCTCTATTTATGCTTCTGGGTTTGATTTCTTTAATGTTCCCTAAGCCAAATTCTGACAAGAGTGCAGTCGGAATCGCCCCTACCGCAGAAGCAGCTATTTATGGCCTACCCAAGCCAGATAGCCTACTATCTAAATCCCGTGCTCGCTCTTACCCGGTCCTAAAAGGTATAAAGATAGACCCAAAAGACCCATTTAAGCTGGAGTTTATCATTGACACTGAGGATGAGGAAGAAGTGAGCCAGGAGGAAGTAGATAAGCTGATAAAGTACTTCCTGGCTACCCTAACTACCCCCGAAAAAGATCTCTGGGTGAATTTATCGCCTTATGAACAAGAGAGGGTAATTTCAGATAACCTCTCACTCACTGACCTAGGCAAGGATATGCTAGGTCAAGACTACGTATTAAAGCAATTTCTATCATCCCTAACTTATCCGGAAAGTCAATTAGGCAAGAGGTACTGGAAGAAAGTCTATGAAGAAGTATATCAACTAGCTTCAACTACCAACATACCGATCAATACCTTCAACAAAGTCTGGATAGTACCGGAGAGGGCCCAAGTTTATGAACATGGGAATCTGGCAGTAATTGCTTATGCTGATTTAAAAGCAATGCACGAAGAGGATTATTTAGCTCTGAAAAAAAATACTGAATCTCAAATTCCCGACCAAACAGAGAAAATTAATAAAGTAGCCTCAGATGTCATGAAAGAGATAATCTTACCTGAGATAGAGCGAGATGTAAATTACGGAGAGAACTTTGCTAAATTAAGACAGATGTATCACTCTTTTATTTTAGCTACCTGGTTTAAAGAGAAATTAAAAGATACTGTTTTCCAATACTATATCGACCAAAAGAAAACAGAAGGTATTGACCTAGAAGACAAAGGCGCAAAAGAGAAGATTTTTAATCTCTATGTAGAAGCCTACAAGAAAGGTGTCTATAACTACGTCAAATCTGACTATGACCCTAATATGAGAGAGACTATAGACCGGCAGTATTATTCGGGAGGATTGCAGTGGGAAGCCGATAAAGTCAGTAGCAGCGCAGTAGGTCCAGAGGAGATAGATAAAGTTGTTGATGAACAGGATGACATGAGGGCAGAGTTAAGAGTAAATCCGCTTAGTCCAGAACAATCTCAATCTTCTGACCTCAATCTGGCTATGGCTTCTAGTCCATTAATTGGTTTAGAAAGCCAGGAATTTTCAAGACAAATAGAACAATTATTTATGGAAATCTTATCATCGGAAGAATATGACGACGAATTTCGTTCCAATAAAGCAGACGAAATATCTGATTTAATGCAGGAGCAATTAGAACGAGAAATAGGTATACCTAATGATCTAGATATACCTCATCTAGATAAGGTGGCTGAGGGCTACAATGTACCTCTTGTAGCAATGGATGAATGGATAAGAAAAGCAAAAGAGGTAATGAGAAAACTTTTGGGTCCTACCCTAAGAAAAGTAGCGATTACTCCAGCGGAAATGATACACAGCTTAAACGCTCAAGAAAGTACAAGGGGCGCTTGGGTAGTAGAACTACCGATGAATGTAGAAGAATTGATACAGCTATTAGACAGGATTGAAGAGAATAATCTACAACTTTTAGTTGGGGAAATAGACGGAGATCTAACACAATATCTTTTTGTTGAACGAGGCGGAGGAGCTGGCACCACTGGCGGCAGACCCCTGGGAGATTCTCCAATACACCTATGCCAGCTCGCTGAAGTTAGAGGGCATTCACACCCAAAGGGTACTGATTTCGACTCCGCTGGAGATGAAGAGGTTTATGCCGGTGCGATCAGTGAAGGATACCCCCGACCGGAGTTAGTACTGCTCTACGACGGAGAAATTATCTCATTAGCCTACCGCAGAGGCTTAAATTATGATTTTGAAATCATGCGGGGAGATGAAGCAATCGAAAAACTAGAAGAAATCGGTTATTTACCCAGCGCCTCAAGCAGCGTCAACCCAACAGACGATGAGTTTGAAAATCTCAATGATGATCTACGTGACCTTGCAGACAAGCTTCTGCCTTTAAATGAATTTGAAGATTTTGATAACCAGCTAAAAGAACTTTTAAACGAACGTGCGCCTTTAATACGTAGAAGAAGAGTGATCGGTGTCGAAAAAGTAAAAGAACATTCTTCGCTTTTTCCTGAAAATGCTCCAAGTTTCTTCCAGGCTTTGACGTTTAAACGGAAACATCCAGAAAATATCTTTCAATATGACTTTTCTTTTACCGTTTTTCGTACGACCAGAGTTAACTTGAGCAACTTATTTCTTGAGGCAATCGATCCAAGTACTGGCGATATTCTATTCACAGCGCAAGCAGAAAGAGTCCTTGATAATTCTTTTAACTTTACAATTTTCATCAAAGATGATGAGCCGTTTGTTCTGCGAGTAAAAAGAAAACCGTCTAAAGAAGTGGCGAGACGCCCCACAGACCCTCGTCAAATCAGCGCCGCTCAGATAGAGTTAGCTGTATTCAGTATAATTGCCGGCGATGCATTACTTAATCCCGATGAAGATGATGAGGCAACTGTTTTAGGCTCTGCACTGCTGGAAGAACAAGGTGCAGGTGATTTGGCTACCTGGCTGGATAGCCAGTTGCTCAATCTACCATTGAGTGCGGATGAACGAAGTAGGACCGTTCAAGCCTTAGTGCATTTATTTGAAAGGACCGAG
Organism: uncultured Planctomycetia bacterium; assembly: GCA_964590995.1. Lineage (GTDB taxonomy): Bacteria > Omnitrophota > Gorgyraeia > Duberdicusellales > 4484-171 > Susulua. The sequence continues at coordinate 4,168 of CAZPYY010000070.1, forward strand.
AAGAATGAGCGATGGGATCCTCTATGGGACATAATCGCTGCAGCATTAGAAAGAGAAGGTTTCGAGATCAGCTATCCACAAGCAAAAGAGCCTCCCAGTCGAGACGAACTTGGTGGAACATCTGGCGAAGCGACAAGTTCATCCTCTAGCAAAGCGAACGAAGTCGGCGGTATCGACTTCGATCCAGCTAATCTAAATCTTAATGTCAAAGGCAATGTCTTCTTTAACCTTCCCCTAGAAACCATCCGCAAATTCCAAACCTCAACCGGTATGACTTTCCAAATTCTGAAGATTGAGAAAGGTGTTAACCTACAAAGTCTCCTAGGACGTGAACAAGAATATTCTCTCAGTCCTTAATCATAAGTAAGATACTGCCCTAGTGGGCTCCCCCCCCCGCCAAATTTTCCTAAAAATATC
>CAZPYY010000071.1:0-2880 GCA_964590995.1 uncultured Planctomycetia bacterium
TTCCTACCCCGGGGTTAATGTTTAAATTGATTACTATACTTACCTTAACTTGCGGAACGATCTTTGTTATGTGGTTAGGTGAACAAATTCAAGAAAGAGGTATTGGTAATGGAATATCTATAATTATTACTACTAGTATTATTTCTCGTATTCCATCTTCCTTACGACAACTCTGGATTCTTTATTCGCCTTTTGACCCTTCCAAACGGCAGATTGCTACTCCAATAGTAATTGCATTGGCAGTTCTGTTTTTGGCAATGCTCACAGCAGTAGTTCTCTTTACTCAAGCCCAGCGTAGGATTCCTATTCAGTACGGGAAGAGAGTCGTTGGCAGACGTGTCTATGGCGGTCAAAGTACTTATTTACCGATAAAGATAGATATGTCAGGAGTAATTGCCATAATCTTTGCCAGCTGTGTTATTTCTTTTCCGGCTACAATATTAATGTTCTTCCCTCAGAAGGGAGGATTCCTTAGCTTTTTGCAGACGATAGTTCAGCAGAGAGGGTTATGGTATAACGTCATCTTTGTTGCTATGATTATGTTCTTCATGTATTTTTATACTGCCATGGTATTTAATCCCTTAGAGATATCTAATAATTTAAAGAAATACGGAGGTTTTATTCCTGGAATAAGGCCCGGTCGGCCTACAGCAACTTATCTCGACTTTGTAGCTTCGCGGATTGTTTTTATCGGTGCTCTTTATATTGGTTTTATTGCTGTATTTCCTAACATTGTTATGCATGTATTTAGGGTGCCTTCTTATGCATTAGCTTCGCTTTTTGGCGGTACTACTCTTTTGATTATGGTCGGAGTAGTTTTAGATACGATGAAACAAATTGAAGGGCAGCTACTTATCCGTCACTACGATGGTTTTATTAAGGGCAGCACTCTGAAAGGGAGAAAATGAGGGTAATTCTTTTTGGTTCGCCAGGTTCAGGTAAAGGAACCCAGGCAACGCTGCTGGCAGATTTTCTTGGCATCAGAAAGATATCTCTAGGAGACATCTTAAGAGAAGAGGTTAAAAAGAATAGCAGTTTAGGTCAAGAAGTAAAGAGCTATATGGAGCGAGGAGCTTTAGTCCCCGATGAATTGGTTTCACGGGTAATTGAAGAGAATGTTGATGGTAGCGGTTTTCTGCTTGATGGATATCCTCGCAATTTAGATCAAGCTAAGAGATTGGAGGAGATTTTAACCAAGAAGAAGAGCGATATCGATAGAGTTGTTTATTTAGATATTGATGAGCAGACAATAGTTGACCGTCTTTCTAAAAGAAGAGTTTGTAAATCCTGTGGCGCTAACTATCACTTGGTAAATTTGCCTTCAAAGAAAGAGGGTGTTTGCGATAGGTGCGGCAGCCAGTTAACACAGAGAAAAGATGATGATCCCCAAGTTATAAAGAAACGTTGGTCAGTGTTTACTGATGAGGCCAATAAGATTTTAGAGTTTTATCAGGATAAGAATAAGCTTGTTAAAGTTGATGGCCGAGGAGACATTAAAGAGATCTTTGAGAGAATAAAGCAAGAATTATAATGAGTGAGTCTTTAAGCCGCCAAGATTTAAAAATAATGCGTAGGGCAGGTAAGGTGGCGGCAACGATTTTAAAAAGACTAAAAGGTTTTATAAAGCCAGGAATTTCGACAAAAGATATCGAAGAGTTCTTTGAGAGAGAGATAAGCAAGTATCCGGGGATGGAAGCAGCTTTTAAAGGGTTTATGAGCTATCCGGCCTCTTGTTGCGTTTCAGTTAACGAAGAGATAATCCACGGGGTTCCTTCCCAGAAGTTGATTAAGGACGGGGATTTGGTGAGCGTGGATTTGGGAATTAAGTATCAGGGTTTATTTGTGGATACTGCTTATACCTATATAGTAGGCAAAGTTTCCCCTTTGGCAAAAAGGTTAGTAAAAACTACTAAAGAGTCGCTTAAACAGGGAATAAGCCAAATGAAGGTTGGCAAAAGGATAGGGGATGTAAGCTCGGCCATTCAAAAATGCGTAGAGAAAAGTGGTTTTTCGGTTATTAGAAAATTTGTTGGTCATGGAATAGGCAGAAGCTTGCATTCACCACCAGAGGTTCCTAATTTTGGAAATGCCGGTCAGGGGAAAGATTTACTAGAAGGTTATGTTATTGCTGTTGAGCCTATGGTTTCATCCGGCGACTTTAATGTAGACGTTTTAAGTGACGGCTGGACTGCTAAGACTAGAGATGATTCTTTATCAGCTCACTTTGAACATACAATAGCGATAACCAAAAAAGGGCCTTGGGTATTAACGAAGTAAAGTATAGAGATAAATATGGCAAAAGAAGAATTAATTGCGGTTGAGGGCGAGATAGTCGAGGCTTTACCAAATGCGATGTTTAGAGTAAAGCTGGAAAATGGTCATATTGTTCTTGCCCATGTTTCCGGTAAGATGCGAATGCATTTTATTAGGATTCTTCCTGGGGACAAGGTAAAGGTAGAGCTTTCTCCCTATGACTTAACAAGAGGAAGAATAACTTACAGAGAGAAATAATAAGGAAAAAGGTTAAAGGATAAAGGAAAAAATGTATACAATCTCTGCCGAAGGCAGAGCAACTTGGCGAGCAAGAGGCCGGTATTGTATCCACGATTCTTTAATAATGGTAATATAGTTTTTGCAGAAAGAATTAGTAAATAAGCAAAGAAATGTAACGAGGTTAAGAAGTGAAAGTTAAATCGTCAGTTAAAAAAATTTGCGATAAGTGTAAGATAATAAAGAGAAAGAGAATTGTGAGAATAATTTGTAAGAACCCTAAGCACAAACAGAGGCAAGGGTAAAGTAGAGAGGTGCTATAATGCCAAGAATTTTCGGTGTAGACATTCCTAAGAATAAGAAGATAAAAATTGCCTTAAGGTATATTTA
>CAZPYY010000071.1:2980-4551 GCA_964590995.1 uncultured Planctomycetia bacterium
TTAGCTTGGGCTTCAGCCGGAGCCGTAGGGTTTAAGGGTACTAAGAAGTCTACTCCTTACGCAGCTCAAATCGCTTCTTATAATGCAGCGAAACAGGTTAAAGAGATAGGTTTAAGGGAGTTGGAGGTTTTAGTTAAAGGCCCTGGTCCGGGAAGAGAGTCAGCTATTAGATCTCTTCAAGCCGCAGGTTTGAGCGTAAAGAAAATAAAAGATATTACTCCTATACCTCATAATGGATGCAGACCAAAGAAGAAGAGGAGAGTGTAGCATGGGAAGATATACAGACGCAAAGTGTAGATTATGTCGCCGGGCAGGGGAAAAGTTATTCCTAAAGGGGCCAAGGTGTATAACTGAGAAGTGCTCGTTTTCTAAACGACCCGTACCTCCGGGCAGTGCTGTTTCGAGACGTTCGAAACCTACTAATTACGCTCTGCAGTTAAGGGAGAAGCAGAAAGTAAAGCGAATGTACGGGATGCTGGAGCGGCAGTTTAAAAGATTTTTTATGCTTGCTCATAAGGCCCGGGGAGTTACCGGTAGAGCATTAATCCAATTCCTGGAGAGACGACTAGATAATATTATTTATCGCACTCTTTTTGCTTTCTCTCGTAATCATGCTCGGCAAATAGTGCAACATGGGTTCGTATTTATTGATGGGAAAAGAGTAAACATACCATCATATATAGTTAAAGAAGGACAAACAATTGAGATAAGAGCAAAAGATAGTATAAAGGCAGATTTAAAAGGAAATGTTGAAATAAACTCAAAAGAAAGAAGTGTTCCTACTTGGATGCAGGTAGATAATAATAATCTTAAGGTAAAAATTTCACGTCTTCCCGAAAAAGAAGATTTAGTTATCACGGTTAATGAACAGTTAATCGTAGAACTTTATTCTAAGTAAAATTGAAGATCCTTCACCCCGTGATAACGGGGTTCAGGATCAAATTTTCTAAGAAAATTTGAGGAGGTAAAAGATGGGAATAACCTGGCGGGATTTTCAATTTCCTAAGCGGATAACAGTTGAACAAGATTCATATAGTCCAAACTACGGCAGAATCATTGCTGAGCCCTTAGAGAGAGGTTATGGAGTAACTTTAGGTAATAGCTTAAGGCGGGTTCTTCTTTCTTCTATTGAAGGTGCAGCAGTAACTTCAGTTAAAATAGATGGGGTTTCCCATGAGTTCTCAACTATAGAGGGAGTTTTAGAGGATGTTCCGGAGATTATACTTAACATCAAGAATCTTGTTTTAAGGTCATACTCTCGTTCGCCAAAGAAGATTACAATTAAGGAAGATGGCGAAAAAGAGGTAAAGGCAAAGGATATTATAACCGACGAGACTATTGAAGTAATAAACCCTGATCTACATATCGCTACCATTACTTCTAAAAAGGCAAAGTTAAACATCGAGATGGAAGTAGGTAGGGGTCGGGGATTTGTTCCTGCTGAGGTTAATAAACGCGAAGGTATGCCTTTAGGGGTTATTCCGGTTGATTCTGTGTTTACCCCAGTTAAGCGTGTAGCCTTTAAAGTAGAGAATACCCGTGTTGGTAAGAGAACCGACTATGATAAGTTG
>CAZPYY010000072.1:0-4406 GCA_964590995.1 uncultured Planctomycetia bacterium
AGCCTTTAAAGTAGAGAATACCCGTGTTGGTAAGAGAACCGACTATGATAAGTTGATTTTGGAGATTTTCACCAATGCTAGCATTGAACCTAAAGAGGCTTTAATCTATGCTGCTAAGGTGATGAATAAGCATTTGGAACTTTTCTTTACTTTGGGTGAACTTCCCGAAGAAGAATATGAAGAGTTGACTCCCGAAGAGACTTCCTTCTATGAAAAGGTAAAACTTCCGGTTTCAGAATTAGAGCTTTCGGTACGTAGCAACAATTGTTTACGTGAAGCCAGTATAAAAACTTTGGCTGATTTAGTTGAGAAGACAGAACCGGAAATCTTGTCCTATAGGAATTTTGGTAAGAAGTCCTTGGATGAGGTTATAGCACTGCTTAAGACAATGGGGCTTTCTTTAGGAGTAAAAATAGACAGAAACAAATTAAATATGCTATGAGACATCGAAAGAAGAGCGAAAAATTTTCACGTTCGCGAGCCCAAAAGAAGGCTTTGATTAAGTCTTTATTAAGGGCCATGATTATCAACGAAAGGATAACTACAACTACCTCCCGGGCTAAGTATCTAAAGGGTGAAATTGATAGATTAATTACCTGGGCCAAGAAAGGGACTCTATCCGATAGGCGTCTTGCTTATCGTATTCTCGGAGACCATAAGTTGGTAAAGAGACTCTTTAATGAAATTGCGCCACGGTTTAGGAATATAAGCGGAGGGTATACTCGTTCATTGCGTTTAACTAAGCGCAAAGGTGATGGGGCTTTGCTTTCCCTTATCGAATTGACAAGGATTGTTAAGAAAGAGGTGCCTCACAAGAGGAAAGTTAAAGAAACTGAAGCTAAAGAAACCCTCAAAGACGAGGATCAGAGGAAAGTTCCTCCTAAGAAGGAAGCAAAGCCTAAGAAGGGTTTTGTCTCCGGCGTAAGAAAGATCTTTAAAAAAAATAAAGACGCTCTCTAGAAGAAGAGGTAGAGCGTTTTGTTTGAAACATAATTAAGGAGAGGGGGAATTATGATAAATCCGCAGGTTTCTTCGCTTAATAAATCAGCTACTTTAAAGATAACCGCTTTAACTAAGAAATTAATAAGAGAAGGTAAAGATGTCGTAAATTTCGCTGGTGGTGAGCCAGATTTCGACACCCCTCTGTTTATAAAAGAAGAAGCCAAAACTGCTATTGATAAGGGGCTTACCAAATATACCCCTTCTGCTGGAAGGATTGAGCTAAAAGAAGCAATAGCTGCTAAACTGAATCGAGAAAACAATATAAAGGCTTCTGCCAGTAATATAATCGTTACCTCTGGTGCGAAGTACTCTATATTTGTGGCTATATTTAGTCTGTTGGCACCTGGTGATGAGGTAATTATACCCTCGCCTTACTGGGTGAGCTATCCGGAGATGGTTAAGCTTACTTTGGCAAGAACAGTAATTTTTCCTACCAGGAGTTCTAATGATTTTAAGATCGACCCTGCCCAGCTAGAGAAAGCCATAACCCCTAAGACTAAGCTTCTAATTCTTAATTACCCAAACAACCCTACCGGAGTAACTTATGCACGAGAAGAACTAGAGGCGATTCTGAAAGTAGTTAAGAAGAAGAAGATTTTTGTTCTTAGTGATGAGATTTATGAAGCTTTAACCTATGATGGCCGAAAGCACACAAGTTTTGCCTCTCTACCAGGAGCTTTTGAGTCGACCATAACTATAAATGGTTTTTCAAAAACATTCTCTATGACTGGTTGGCGTATTGGCTACTTAGTGGCTGACGAGAAGATAATTAATGAGGCTTCGAAAATAATCGATCATACTACTTCTTGTGCTTCTTCTATATCTCAAAGCGCAGCCTTAGCTGCTCTGGGTAATAAAGATTGGCAAGGCCAGATAAGAAACAAATTTCAAGAGAGGCGTGATAGTATCTGGGAAGGTCTCTCAAATTTCTCAGAGTTAAAACCAGTTAAGCCCCAAGGTACTTTCTATTTATTCTGTGATATCCGGGGTAGTGGCTTGGGCTCTTTTGATTTCTCAACCCGGCTATTGGAAAGCTTCCTAACTTCTTGTATACCAGCAGATTCTTTTGGCCAAGAGGGGTACTTGCGGGTCAGTTTTTCAACCTCTCTGGAACAGATTGCTAAGGGTGTTCAGAGGATAGGGGAGTTTTTAGTTACCCTAAAAAAATAATTGAATGGCTAAAACGATAATTGAGAAGATACTTTCTTCTCATTCAAATTCTTCATTGAAGGCACAAGACGTTGGAATATGCAGGGTTGATTTTTGCTTTTCCCAGGACGGAACTACTTCTTTAGTTTTAGAAGCGACAGCCAAATCAAAAGGCAATGTCCTTGCGCCTAAGAAGTATGCGATGTTTATCGACCACAGCAGTCCTTCTCCAAATCTTGGCGTATCTAGAGTCCACTCCCGGATGCGCCAATTTTCAGAAAAAAATAAGAATTTATTCTTTGACGTTGGTTGCGGCATATCGCATCAATTAGTAGTTGAGGAAGGATTCACTTGGCCGGGCGCACTCATTTTGGGGGCTGACTCTCACACCTCAACTGCCGGTGCCTTAGGTGCTGCAGCCTTTGGAGTTGGCTCTACTGATTTAGCCGTAGCCATTACTACTGGAAAGAATTGGTTTAAGGTTCCCGAGACTCAAAAAATAATCATTAAAGGAAAAATGCCTAAAGGGGTCTATAGCAAGGATGTTATTCTCCATATAATTAATGACTTAGGGGCTAATGGAGCCACCTATAAGTCAGTAGAATTTTCCGGAGAAGTTATCGATAAGTTATCTTTAGACGCCAGATTCACCATTACCAATATGACTATTGAGGTTGGCGCAAAGTGCGGCTTGATTGCGCCTGATGCAAAAGTCTTAAATTTTCTTAAGAAACAAGGTCTGAAGAAACTTAAACCGGTTTGCTCTGATAAAAATTGTAGTTATGAGAAAGTGATTGAATATGATATTTCTAAGATATCACCGCAAATAGCTAAGCCTCATAGTGTAGATAATGGTTTTGCAGTAGAAGAAGTTGAAGGAACAAAAATTAATCAAGCCTTCCTAGGTACTTGTACTAATGGACGCTTAGAGGACTTAGAAATTGGTGCTAAAGTTATAAGGGGTAAGAAGGTAGACAAAGACACTAAGTTATTAGTAGCGCCAGCCTCTCGTGATATTTTCTTAACGGCATTACAAAAGGGTATAATAAAAACATTTATAGAGGCCGGAGCAATTATATTGCCTGTTGGATGTGGTCCTTGTGTTGGAACCCATCAAGGTATTCCGGCAGATGGAGAAGCAACAATTTCTACAGCTAATAGGAATTTTAAAGGCCGGATGGGGAATGCTAAGAGTTTTATCTATCTGGCTTCACCAGCAACAGTTGTAGCTTCAGCGATTAAGGGTGAGGTTGCTGACCCTAGAAGATATTTGTAAATTTTGCATAATAAACATATAATAATAAGAAGGAGGCAAATGTTATGGCTAATATAACTACTTTACTTAAGTTGACCGAAGAGAAGGGGGCAAGTGATTTACACATTACTGTGGGTAATTCACCGATCTTGCGAATTGACGGTCAACTTGTAGTGGCTGATATGCCTGTATTAGATAAAGAGGCGACAAGGAATTTAGTCTATAGCATATTGAATGATGAACAGAAAGCTATTTTCGAGAGAGATAAAGAACTCGATTTTTCTTTCGCTTTAAAGGGTATGGATCGGTTCAGAGTCAATATCCACCTCCAGAAGGGTAATACCGAAGCAGCCTTAAGACGAGTCCCCCGAAAAATTCCTACTATTGACGAGCTAGGATTACCAGATATAGTCTATGATTTTATTCAGAAGCCCAATGGATTAGTTTTAGTTACCGGAGCTACTGGAACCGGTAAGAGTACTACTTTAGCTTCAATGATTAACTTCATTAATGAATCACGTAAGGATATGATTGTGTGCATCGAAGATCCGATTGAATTTATTTACACTAGCAAAAAGAGTATTATAAAACAGCGGGAATTATATTCAGATACCCACTCTTTCCCTGAGGCTTTAAAGAGAGTCCTTCGTCAGGACCCTGATGTAATTGTCGTCGGTGAGATGCGTGATTTGAGTACAATTGCTACCACTCTAACTGCCGCTGAGACCGGACATTTAGTTTTAGCTACCTTGCATACTCCTGATGCTCCTCAGACAATTCAGAGAATAATCGATGTTTTCCCACCGCATCAACAGCGGCAAGTTACTGTTCAGCTTGCTGAGTGCTTGCAGGGTGTAATTTCTCAAGTGCTTATTCCTCGGGCTGATGTTAAGGGAAGGATCTTGGCTACAGAGGTTATGGTTTCAACTCCCGGAATAAGAAACTTAATCAGGGAGAATGATATTGCCCAGATTCCTTCCTTGCTTCAGATGGGAGCTCA
>CAZPYY010000073.1:0-4397 GCA_964590995.1 uncultured Planctomycetia bacterium
TTTTAATAATCTTTTTTATAGCCAAATAGGCATTATTATATCTTTCGACATGACCGACAAAGAGGAGGGTCTTATTCTTCTTTGATGTAGCAATGAGCTTTTTTGCCTCTTTTAAGTCTTGGGTTAAGGGTTTTTCTACCAAAACCGGGATTTTATTCTTGAGAAAGAATTTAGCAATTTCATAGTGGCTGGAGGTAGGGGTAGCAATGCTCACCAGGTCTACTTTGCCCTTTAGGTCTCGGTAATCCTTTAGGTATTGGCATCTCTTATGATCGGCCAAGATTTTAGGGTTGGTATCTACAAGGTAAATTTCTCCTATCCCCTTGAGCTCTTTATAGATACGCAGGTGGATACTACCTAGCTTTCCTATTCCGACTATTCCTACCCTTAGCATATTTAACATATTATCAAACCCCTTGTGAAAAGTCAACCGATGTGGTACAATCCTCTAAACTTAAAAGCCGTGAAAAACTACTTAAAAGAATACCTTAAATTACTTAAATTTGCTAAATCCTATCGAGGAATTTTAGTCCTGGCTGGGCTCTGCATGGGTGTGTCTACTATCTTTGAGGGAGCTAGCTTGGGGATGATAGTTCCTTTATCTGATAGGATACTTACCAATAAGCAGATAGTTATTCCCGGAAAATTGCCGCTATTCTTAACTACAATCATCGATAAGCTTAATGCTATAGAGCCTTTGACCTTTTTAAAATTCATTATCATTTTCGTGCCCGTGCTCTTTTTGCTAAAAGGGATATTCATCTTTTTACAAGATTATCTGATGAATATTATCGGCCAAGGCGTGGTACGGGATGTGCGGAATAATCTTTACGGAAAGTTTCAGGATCTATCGATGGAGTTCTATGGCCGCAAGAGGGCCGGTGAGCTAATGGCTCGGGTTACTAATGATGTAGCAATTATCACTAATGCCATCTCTTATGCACTTAAAGATCTTATCTTTGAGTCAATGAAAGTAGCCTTCTTTGCTTTCTGCGCTTTTTATATCGGTTTTAAGATTTCCTGGCAACTGCCGTTAGTTGCTTTTGTTATCTTTCCTTGCATAATGTTTCCGGTAGTAAAAATCGGCAAGAAGATTAAGAAATTTGCCCTAGAAGTGCAGAAGAAGATAGCTGATTTGAATTCGCTTATGGCTGAGACCATTCAAGGCGCTCAGATTGTAAAGGCTTTTGGCCGCGAAGACTATGAGCTTGAGAGATTCAAAGATATCAATTACCACTACTATAAATTTACCTTAAAGAGTGCAAAAAGAATGCTTCTTTTATCTCCTTTAACTGAGTTTATTGGTGTATTAGGGGCAGTGATAATTCTTTGGATTATTGGAAATGAAGTAATCTCAGGAAGGCTTTCTTTTGGTGTTATCGGCGCCTTCTTAGCCTTTTTAATGTCAATGATCAGGCCTTTTAAGAAGCTTTCCAATGTTCATGCTATTAATCAGCAGGCTTTGGCAGCCTCAGCAAGAATTTATGATATTTTGGAAGAAGAGCCACAGGTAAAAGAGAGAGAAAGTGCAAGCGAAATAAGAGGTTTAAACCAAGGAATTACCTTTAAAGATGTAGAGTTTAAATATGATGATGGTGATGAATTTGTTTTGGGCAAAGTTGACTTAGAGGCTAAGAAGGGCGAGGTAATTGCTCTGGTTGGTCACTCCGGAGCAGGTAAATCTACCTTGGTAGGATTGCTTCCTCGTTTCTATGACCCTCAGAAAGGTTCGATTTGTATTGACGGGTTAAATATTAAAGATCTTAAAATAAAAGATCTACGTTCTCTTATTGCTGTAGTATCCCAGGACACAGTTCTTTTTAACTCTACGATAAGAGATAATATTGCTTACGGAAAGGACAAGGCCCAAGAAGCTGAGATTATAGAAGCTGCGAAGAAGGCGCATGCTTATGAGTTCATTATGAACATTCCTGAGAAATTTGATGCTGTGGTTGGAGATAGGGGGTTTCGACTCTCGGGAGGGGAAAAGCAAAGGATTGCGATTGCCCGGGCAATTTTAAAGAATTCGCCTATTTTAATCTTAGATGAGGCAACTAGTCATCTTGATTCGGTATCAGAGCAGCTAATAAAAGAAGCACTTTATACACTTATGAAGGGAAAGACCTCCTTTGTCATTGCTCATCGTCTTTCTACTGTCCAGAAGGCAGATAAAGTAGTGGTTTTCCAGAAGGGTAAGATTATAGAGGTCGGGACTCACCAGACCCTTCTTAAGGCCGATAGCTTGTATAAAAAACTTTACGATTTGCAGTTTAGTGTATAAAGAAGTAGTTGAAAATATTAGGAAATATGATATACTTTGGCGTTGAGAAAGGAGGTAAGAGAAGTATGCAATCTCCGCCGAAGGCGGAGTGGCTCGAAGAGTCTTATTGTATCCTTCATCGTTGTTCTCGGACAATAAAGTTTTAAAAGGAAGATAAGAGGTAAGATAGTACAAAAAATTACAGGAGGCAAGAGAAGATATGGCGTTACCTGAAGTTATTAAGGAATTATTAGAAGGCGGGGTCCATTTTGGGCATTTGAGTAAACACTGGAACCCTAAAATGAAGAGATTCATTTTCGGTAAAAAGAAAAATGTCTATATTATTGACTTAGAGAAGACAGCCCAAAAACTACAAGAGGCTAAGGAGTTTGCGAAGCAAAAAGCAAAAGAGGGCGAGAAGATTCTTTTTGTAGCTACCAAGAAGCAGCTGCGGAGTACAGTAAAAGAATTAGCTTCTTCTTGCGATATGCCTTATGTGGCAGAGAGATGGGTTGGCGGTTTACTTACCAACTTCTCTACTGTTAGAAGGAGGGTAGAGAAGTATTTAGAGCTCTTGAGAAAGCGAGAGACTGGCGGTTTTGACATAATGGTAAAAAAGGAAGTTGTAAAGATAAATCGAGAAATAGAGAGAATGGAGAGAAGTTATAGTGGAGTTACTTCCTTGGAAAGTCTTCCTGGTTGTGTTTTCGTGGTTGACCCTAAAAAAGAGGTCGCTTGCGTAAGGGAGGTAAATAAATTATGCATACCTATTATTGCTTTGATTGATACTGATGCTAATCCCGATATTATTGATTATCCGATACCAGGAAATGATGATTCTATAAAGTCAGTAAAGTATATAACCTCTTGTATGGTTGAGGCAATTAACGAGGGGCTTAAAGAGACCTCAAAAGTTAAGAAGAGCCAAGAGGAAAAGAGTGAGGAGACTGAGGGTGTAGCAAAAGAAAAAACACCAGAGGTTCCTTCTCCTGAAGTTAAAATAGAGGAAGAAGTTCCAGAAAAAAAGATCAAGAAAAGCACAAAGAGTAAGTAGATTTGCATTAAAAGCCTGCTTGCTCGCCTCGCGGCCATCAGTCTCGCCGAGAGGCAGGCGAAGCGGGCCGGCAAGACAGGGAGGATCAGAATGGGTTTGTCAGACATTAAAAAATTGAGAGAGTTAACTTCTTTAGGGATTAATGATTGCAAAAAGGCTTTGAGTGAGTCCAAGGGCAATTTTGATAAAGCTTTGAAAATATTAAAGAGCAAGGGAGTCAAAATGCTAGAGAAAAAGAGTTCTCGAGCAACCGGCCAAGGGAGGATAGATTCTTACGTTCATTTTGGGGGTAACCTTGCCGCTTTGGTTGAAGTGAATTGTGAAACAGACTTTGTTGCTCGCACAGATGTATTTAAGAAGTTTGTTAAAGATATAGCTATGCAGGTAGCAGCAGCTAATCCTGAACATATAGCTGAGGAAGATATTCCCAAGGATGTTTTGAAAGATGTAAAGAATAAAGATGAGTATGTCAAGCAATATTGTCTCCTAGAGCAGGCCTTTATAAAGGATAATAAGCTCTCTGTAGAAGATTACTTGCGGGATACAGTGTCTCAGACCGGAGAAAATATCGTAATTAAAAGATTTGTTCGTTTTTCCTTAGGCGAAACAGATGAAAGCTAAATATAAAAGAGTTCTTCTTAAATTAAGCGGAGAAGCTTTTTTAGGCAAGTATTCTCACGGTATTGATACCGATGTCTGTGTCCATTTAGCTAAGCAGATCAAAGAGGTATTAAATTTAGGTGTAGAGATAGCCTTAGTGGTTGGAGCCGGAAACATATTCCGCGGAGTTCCTAAATCTAAGGAGTTTCAAATGCAAAGGGCCGTTGCTGATTACATGGGGATGCTAGCAACAGTCTTAAATGGCCTTGCACTTCAAAATGCTTTAGAAAACCAGGGTATTCCTACCAGAGTTATGACTGCTATCGGAATGGATAGAATAGCTGAGCCCTATATTTGCCGTCGGGCCATAAGGCACTTAGAAAAGAAAAGGGTAGTTATATTTGTCGCTGGGACAGGTAATCCTTATTTTACTACTGACACTGCTTCGGCTTTGCGTAGTGTAGAAATTGGCGTTGATGCCTT
>CAZPYY010000074.1:0-4395 GCA_964590995.1 uncultured Planctomycetia bacterium
GTAGTTCAGTGGTAGAACACAGGCCTTCCAAGCCTGTTATGTCGGTTCGATCCCGATCGCCCGCTCCATTTAAAAGATGGAAGAGAAAATTTCAATAATTGGTGCAGGAAGTTGGGGAACAACCTTAGGGGTAGTTCTTTCCAAAAAGGGAGTAGCTGTTCAACTCCACAGTGTCTTTAGAGACCATAATCTGAAGATGCAACGAGCGAGGGAGAATAAATTATTCTTAAAAGGCGTAAAATTTCCCTGTCGTCTGAAGGTGAATCCTTCGCTTAAAGAAGTTCTTGAGAGCAGAATAGTAATAATTGCGATTCCGGTTAAGTTTATCTCCAGGACTTTAAAAAAGATTAAAAAATACAAGTCTCTTCTTAAAAACAAAATTTTCGTTAGTGTTAGTAAAGGAATAGCAGCTAACTCTTTAAAGAGAGTATCCCAGTTAATTGAAAAAGAGCTAAAAATCTCTAATGTTGTTGTCCTCTCTGGCCCAAATATTGCCCACGAAGTGTTAAGGGGGGTTCCATCTACCTCTATTTTAGCCTGCAAGAGTAAGAGCATCGGTAAAAGACTGCAATTATTATTTAATACATCAACTTTTAGAATCTATCTGCATAAAGATGTTGTTGGAGTGGAGCTGGGAGGAGCCTTGAAGAATATAATTGCTCTTTCTTGCGGAATCTCTGATGGCTTAGGTTTTGGAACTAATACCAAAGCAGCTTTAGCAACTAGAGGCCTAGCAGAGATTACCCGGTTGGGAGAGAAATTGGGGGCAAATGTTTCAACCTTCTGGGGTATAAGTGGTTTAGGGGATTTAGTAACTACTTGTTTTTCTCCTTACTCACGCAATAGATTAGTGGGAGAAGAGATAGGCAAGGGTAAAAAATTAAGTGAGATTACTCGGAAGATGAAGATGGTAGCCGAGGGCGTTGAGACCGTAAAGTCTGTCTTTCGTCTAAGTAAGAAATTAAACGTAGACATGCCAATAACCCGGCAGGTTTACGCTGTTCTTTATCAAGGTAAGTCGCCTAAGAAGGCAGTGGCAGATTTGATGGCCAGACCTCTAAAAGCAGAGAAGATAAATTAAGAATAGCTATAAAAATAAAGTAGGGGGCTCCTCGCCCCCTTGGTTTGGTCTAACCTTCAAACCCTCTTTGAGTTAAGTATAACATATGGTAATTTGCTCTTTCAAGACATGGTATGAGGGGTTGTAAAAGCGTTTTCAACTCAATAATTACAATAGATTGTGGGTTTAGACAATCGTTCTAATTATTATATGAAGGTTTTCGGCTTTTAAAGTATTGTTGGACTCGAAAAGATTCCTTCTGAATATCTTTGCCTCCGGCAAAGTTCGAGTTCAACGGCTGCTTTCTATAGATATTTTGTCTTGATAGTGTTTCTGAATGGTGATAAAATTTTTAAGAGTAGAGGATTATTAACGAAATATTACAATGAGTAAAGCCAAGGAAAGGAAAAAAGGTAGAACTTTCTTAAGTAATACCTTTAAGCTTTGGATTGTAGCAATTATATTCCTTATTGTCTTTCTCCACCTATATGCTACCATGGCCTACCCTAAAGCAGTTATCGTATCTAGCGAAATTATTCTTGGTACGGTATTAGCTCTAATAGCTTACCTTTGGGTCCAGGAACTCAGAGATAGATATAGGCTACAGTCTTTGAATGAGGCTCTTATTGTTGCTCAGAAGAAACTGCAAGAAGCAGAAATCGATACTATTGCTGTTTTGATTCTAACTGAGGAAGCAAAAGACCCTTATGTACGTGGTCATACTAAGAGAGTATCCCAATATGCTTTGGCTATAGCTAAAGCCATGGGTCTTCCTGAGGAAGATCAAAAGATTATAGAACGAGCCGGGATATTGCATGATTTAGGAAAGATAGGTATTGTTGATAATATTCTGAATAAGCCTGGCAAGCTTAACGATGAAGAGTGGAAAATCATGAAAGGACATCCTCAAAGAGGTTTGGAAATAATCGAGCCTTTAAAATTCTTACCTGTTGAGAAGGAGATAGTTCTTCACCACCACGAAAGATATGCTGGAGGAGGATACCCCGAGGGAATTAAGGGCGAGGAAATATCCATGGGAGCACGAATTATGGCAGTTGCTGATACTTTTGACGCTATGAATTCAGCAAGGCCATATAGAAAGCCTATATCTAAAGATACTATTCTGGCAGAGTTAGAGAAAGTCTCCGGAACTCAATTAGATCCCACCGTAGTAAAAGTATTTTTGGAATTACTTCAGAAAAATCCCCGTTTCTGGGAAAGAGATTAAAAAGAAAAATGTTGAAATTACCTCATTTTTCACTAGAAGCAATCGATACTACAAGTTTCTTAATTTCATCCGCATCTTTTTCTTTTATCTTAGAGAATTCTACGCCGACATCATAAAGAAGCCGATCTTGATTAGAAGAGTCTTTTTTGGTAAATATCCACTTCATTTTTCCTTCACAGACTATAGGTTCTTTTGCTATTCCATAGAGGTCTAAGTCGATTACAGAAGAAGGTTCTATTCTTTCCTCAATAATGAATCTTATACCCCCGGCACTAATATTCTCAGCGTAAGTAGAGATTATATGTTTTTGAGGCCCCCGGATAGTTATCTCGCAAGGAAATTTTATCCTTACGAATTTTCTTCTCTCCTTACTATCCCAGTTCATAAGCCACCCCCCCTACTTAAAATGTAGCACATTAAAAACCGCATTTCAAACACTTCCTACATTTATCTTGAAGACCACTCCAAATCGTGATAAAATCCTTGGTGTTTGCTAGTTATTAATGATACGGGAGGTGGCGCAGCCTGGATTAGCGCACTTGAATGGGGTTCAAGGGGTCGCGGGTTCGAATCCCGCCCTCCCGATAGTGGCCGGTAATTTGGTATGCGGTTGAGATCTGATCTCAACCGGCTGGCTGCCTTCGGCGGAGGTTGCGTAAAAAGGGGGTAAGGTAAAGTGACAGATTATAAGGGCCCAGAAAAAAGAGAACATCCGAGAATGAGGGTTAATTTTGTGATTAACTATCGGATTCAAGAGTTACAGGATAGTTATGACCTTTCCCAAACTAAAGACGTTAGCCAGGGTGGAGTGCTTCTTACTACCAATAAGCCATTTGAGAAAGGTACTCATCTGACCATGAATTTGAAAATTCCTTTTGTTCCCCAAAAGATAGAACTTAAAGGGAGGGTTATTAGCTCTCGGGAAGTAGTTCGAGATTTAGTTTATGATACCAGAGTTAGCTTTATAGGCTTGGATGAGAATTTTTTTAAAAAATTAGGCGAGTTTATTAAGGAAAATTTAAAATGAACTCAATCTGCGAAGCAGCTTATCAAAAAATATTCATTGAGTCCATTACTGTTATTTTCGTATAATAAAGTTTTAAAAAGAAAAAGAGGTAATAGAGCATAAAAACTATGGTAGGTAAGAGATGAGAGTAAAAAGAGTAGGAATAATCGGTTTAGGGCATGTTGGAGAGTCTGTAGCGAGGTCTCTAAAGAGGTACTCTGCCTTAATCAGTCGACGGGCACCTTTGCGTATAGCGATAAAGAAGGTCTGCGATAAAGATAAGGCTAAGAGAAAGGTTGCTAAAAGATTAGGTCTTTCATTTTCCTCAAATCCTCAGGAATTAATCAATGATCCCCAGATAGATATTATTGTGGAGTTAATCGGGGGAATTAAGCCTGCAGGTGCTTTCATTGAAGAGGCTTTAAAAAAGGGTAAAGATGTTGTAACTGCCAATAAGGCTCTCTTAGCATCTTCTGGTAAGCAAATTTTCTCCTTAGCTAAGCGAAAAAACAGAAGTATTGGTTTTGAAGCTTCTGTTTGCGGAGCTATCCCTCTTGTAAAGAGTATTTCCCAAGGTTTAATAAGCTGCGAGGTAAGGAAGATATACGGAATACTTAACGGAACAACTAATTATATTCTCTATAAGATGGCTAAGGAAAATATTGACTTTAGGCAAGCCCTTGGTCAAGCTCAGGATAATGGCTTGGCTGAGAAAAGCCCGCGTCTAGATATTGAAGGCAAAGATACTCTTCATAAGCTGTGTATTCTAAGTTATCTTTGTTATGGGGTATGGCCGTCATCAAATAAGGTCTATACTGAAGGAATTTCTAAGATATCTCTCTTGGATATTCTATATGCACAAGAGTTAAATTATCGGATAAAACTATTAGCTATAGCTAAGAAAGAGAAGAACTCTTTAGATCTACGCGTACACCCCACGCTGGTATCTATGGAACACCCGCTTTCACATGTTTCTTTAGCTTATAATGCTGTTTATCTTCATACTCAGCCTGCCGGTGAACTTCTCTTTCGCGGAGAAGGGGCCGGAGGAGTACCTACTTCATCTGCGGTTATATCTGATATTGTCAGTATTGCTTCTGG
>CAZPYY010000075.1:0-4256 GCA_964590995.1 uncultured Planctomycetia bacterium
GCTCTATTAAAATATGCGATGTCCTCTTTCGGATCATCGTTGCCCTACCAAAAGAAGCTGCACGATACCTCTTTAAGACTGGACCAGGATTAGCCACAACTTTAGAGATAAACAACTTGTCTTCTTGGTATCCCTTGCCCTTAGCATTTGCCAGAGCTGATTTTAATACTTTATTTAAATAATAAGCGCCTCTTTGATTAATTAGTAGTAATTTAGCCATTGCTCCGATTACCTTTTCATTCTTTATCAGGGTAATAACTGGCCGAACCTTTGTAGGCGAAATTCTAACATACTTTGCTTCTGCTCTAGCTACCATCTTAAAAACCTTCGCTTTTTACACGAATATCCACGAATTTCTGTCGGATTGCCACAAAATATTCGTGGTAATTTGTGTTTTTATTTTTTCTGTATTGCTTTCTTTGCCTTTATGCCGCCATGTTGTTTAAATATCCTGGTTGGTACGAATTCACCCAAACGATGCCCAACCATACTTTCAGTCACAAAAACCGGAAGATGTTTCTTACCGTTATGCACTGCAAAGGTAAGTCCTACGAACTCTGGATCAATCATTGAGCTACGTGACCAAGTCTTTATAGCCTTGCGGCTTCCAGCTTCTTTAGCTGCCCGAGCTTTCTTTAACAACTTAGGATTAATAAAAGGACCCTTCTTTAACGAACGACTCATTTTTTAGATTTCCCCTTTTTCATTCTTCTCTTAATAATATACTTACTGCTTCTCTTTCTAGGATTTCTAGTTTTTGCACCCTTAGTAGGCTTTCCCCAGGGAGTAACTGGATGGGGATTGCCCTGACCAGCCTTACCTTCACCACCGCCATGGGGATGATCAATCGGATTCATAGCTACTCCTCTCACCTTAGGACGTCGACCCAACCAACGTATCTTGCCGGCTTTGCCGTATCGGAACGAAGAATGTTCAATTAAACCCATCTGCCCTATGGTAGCTCGGCAATCTTCTTTTAATAGACGAATCTCACCAGAAGGCATACGTAACTGAGCAAATCCTCTTTCTTTAGCCATAAGTTGAGCTGAACTACCCGCGCTTCTGGCTAAGATACCACCCTTTCCTGGGTTTAACTCTATGTTATGAACTGTTGTTCCCATGGGCATATGTTTTAACTTCATACAATTACCGGGTTTTATATCCACCTGGGTATCAGCTGCACTTATTATCTTATCTCCAACCTTTAACTTATCCGGCCAGATGATATATCTTAATTCTATATCAGGATACTTTATTAAAGCAATACGTGCACTCCGGTTAGGATCATACTCGATAGCTATTACCTCACCAAAAATATCAAATTTATCTCTTTTAAAGTCTATAATTCTATACTTGCGTTTGTTCCCTCCGCCCCGCCGCCTAACAGTTATCCGGCCACGGTTATTTCTCCCGCCACTTTTTTTCAAGCTAGCGGTTAGAGACTTCTCAGGTTGGCTCTTGGTAACTTCGGAAAAATCAGAAATTACTTTAAATCTCTGCGAAGGTGTTACTGGTCTAAACTTTTTTACTCCCATCTTAAAACCTTAAAATTTTAAACTAAAAACTAAAAATGGTCTTACGCTTTTCGCTTTACACTTTAAGTTATCTTGATTTCAAATCCTTCTTTTAAAGTGACGATAGCCTTCTTCCAGGAAGCAGTCTTGCCAGCTTGGTTAAATCTAAGTTTTTTAGTCTTACCTTTAACCATTAGGGCTGCAGTCTTTACCACCTTCACCTTATATATCTTCTCTATCGCCCGCTTTATCTGAACCTTATTAGCGTCTTTGTCAACCCAAAAGGCATACTTTCTGAAAACAGAATTCCGGGCTGATTTTTCAGTAACTAATGGTGACTTAATAATAGAATAAATACTCTTTACGACAGACACTTCTTAACCCTCTTTTCTACATCTCTTAAAGCGCTCTTAGTTAAAACTAATCTTTTGCAATCGACTACCTCTGTAGCATGAACATCGCTAGCTTTAGCTAATAATACCTTCTTTATATTGCCGGTCGCTAGTTTAAGGTTAGGCTCTAACTTCTCAACTACTACCCTCACCTTTACCCGGTCTAACTTCAGGCTCTTAATAATCTTAGAAAAATCTTTGGTTTTGTGCGAGGCAACCTTTAAATCATTAAGAACCAAAATCTCTTTATCTCTCAATTTAGCATTAAGCGCACTCTTTAAAGCCATGGTCTTCATCTTCTGAGGTAAATCTTTATAGTAAGAATGCGGCTTAGGACCAAAAGTAACTCCGCCCCCACGCCAAAGAGGAGAACGTATTGAACCTGCTCTTGCCCGCCCAGTACCTTTCTGCCGCCAAGGCTTTGTTCCACCACCTCTAACCTCGCCTCTAGTCTTAGTTGACGCTAAACCCTTTCTCTGGTTAGCCAGATATGTTACTACTGCTTGGTGGATAAGAGCTTCAGAAATCTTACCGTCAAAAACGCGTTTCTCTAGCTCTATTTTCTCTACTTCCTTGCCTTGAGTGCTTAAGACCGGTAAGCTTAGACTGTTCGGTCTCACAGCAGTCTTCTTGCCCACCTTCTTCTTAGTACTCTTCTTAACTTCTCTTTTTTTACTAGTTGTTTTGGCGCTCATTTTCTTACTTACCTAAATAATTACTTTATCTTTATTAAGCTTACGATTGTACCTCTGGCACCGGGAACATTTCCTTGGATAAAGAGAAGATCCTTCTCTTTATCCACCTTCAAAACTTTTAAGTTCTTGGTTGTGCGAAAACTATCACCCATATGCCCGGGCATACCAAGACCTTTGATTATCTTTGAAGGATAAGCTGAGGCTCCGGCTGAACCTAGACGCCGGTGCGTAGTATGGCCATGCGACCTGGGCTGTCCACTCCAACCATGCCTTTTCATTCCTCCGGTAAAACCTTTTCCTTTAGTCTTAGCTCTTACATCTACCTTTTCTCCAACTTCAAAGATCTCTACACCTATTTGACGAGGATCAGTTGGCGCACCCTCTTCTATATCTACTTCTCTAATAAGTTTGTAAGGACTTATTCCTAATTTATCGAAATAACCCTTTACTGGTTGCTTTACTTTGCCAACTTTCTTCTCCTCAATCTTAAAGCAACCTATTTTTACTTTTGTTTGAGTAGGATACTCTACCTTTTCCAATACATAGACCGGCTCTACCTCTATTAAGGTAGTAGGTAGAAGATTACCCTCCTCATCAAAAACTTGAGTCATTCCAACTTTTTTTCCGTAAATTTCTCTAACCATAGTTCGCTTCGCTCACTACACAAATATCCACGAAGGAAATCCGAATTACCACGAATAATTTGTGGTAATTCGTGTTCGTTAAACTTCCTGCTTAATCTCTACACTAACACCTGCAGGCAAATTTAGCTTTCTTAAGGCATCGATTGTTTTTGGTGTCGGCTTATCCAAATCGATGATTCGCTTATGAATTGCTAAGATAAATTGCTCGCGTGACTTCTTATCAATGTTAGTAGAGCGATTAACAGTGTAAATCTTCTTCCTCGTAGGCATAGGCATGGGACCATTAACCTTTGCTCCAGTCCGCATAGCTACCTCGGCTATCTCTTGAGCAGACTGATCCAAGATTCGATGATCGAACGCTTTTAATTTTATCCTTAACTTAAGCACAATTCATGCCTTAAACCACAAACTAAATTGCAGTTTATCCCTCTTATTTAATAACCTCTGTTAGTACTCCTGCACCTACTGTTC
This sequence comes from uncultured Planctomycetia bacterium, assembly GCA_964590995.1. Classification (GTDB taxonomy): domain Bacteria; phylum Omnitrophota; class Gorgyraeia; order Duberdicusellales; family 4484-171; genus Susulua. The sequence goes on from CAZPYY010000075.1 coordinate 3,717, forward strand.
TTCCGCCTTCACGAATAGCAAACCTCAATTCTTTCTCTGCAGCTACTGGCTGAATCAATGTAATCTCTAATACCACATTATCTCCTGGCATAACCATCTCTACCCCTTGAGGTAATTGGCATGTTCCAGTAACGTCAGTGGTGCGAAAATAGAATTGCGGTCTGTATCCAGCAAAGAAAGGAGTGTGTCTTCCACCCTCTTCTTTCTTTAAGGCGTATACCTGAGCCTTAAATTTAGTGTGGGGAGTAATTGATCCGGGCTTGGCCATAACCATTCCTCTCTCAACACCCTCTTTCTCAATACCTCTTAGAAGCAAGCCAACGTTATCGCCGGCTTGACCTTCATCAAGAAGCTTCCTGAACATTTCGACTCCGGTAACTACTGTCTTGCTAACCTCAGGATGAATTCCTACTAGTGCTACTTCCTCGCCAACTTTAATTTTTCCTCTCTCAATTCTTCCGGTTACCACTGTTCCTCGTCCAGAGATTGAGAAAACATCTTCGACAGCCATGAGGAATGGCTTATCAATGTCTCTCTTTG
>CAZPYY010000076.1:0-4236 GCA_964590995.1 uncultured Planctomycetia bacterium
CATAGCAAAGAGGATTTTCCATTAACTCCCGAGCTTCCTCAAAGGTAACCCCTTTGGCTTGCTTGCGCTCAAAGAAGAGATTGGCAAATTCCTCCTGCTTCTCCGGTTCGAGATTATCCTGGGTAAGCAATAAAGGTTTGGCTATCCCTTCTTTCTTGATACGCTCTACTGCCTCAATAACTCTCTCGTCATCAGCCTCGGGAAAAACAATTATCTTAGGATCCTTTTTAGCTCTTTCTCTCAAGTTTTGAACAACGCTCTCCATAATAACTACTCCTTTAATGAGACTTAGTCCGCCAACGGCGGACTGTAGTCGAATTAACCCCGCTCTTCCTTACCGTACTCGGACTACCTTTCCTAGAAAGGACGGGTAAGTTTCACTTAGAATGAATATTACCACAAATCATTTGTTTTTTCAAGCGCCTCTAGAAAGCAGGGAATCTAGACCTGAAAAGAAAAAAGAAGAGATTTGTCCTTAATAGTAAGGTGGGTTGCCTCAGCAATTACTTTAAGTGTCTCAATATTTTTAGCCAAAGTATTTTTGGATACATCCGGCACCGCAGACTCATACGAAGATGCCGTAAGCAAGAGGTAAAAGGTGTCCTTACTCCCAAATGCGGCTTGGTAAGACTGATGATTCCAATCGCTTCCTACAAAGACTAGGATTCGACTCTCTGGCAGGCTCTGACTAACCGCCCTTCGTATTGACTCTTTTGTCTCTGGCGTAGGGTAAAAATAAAGAACAACCTCTACGAAACGACACCCGGGCTGAATAAGCTTTTTCACCTTGCAAATAGCGCCTTCTAGATTCACTTCTTTGCCACTGGCAGCTTTCTGCCCCCTATCCTCTAGCATACGCATCTGTTGCTTATATTTCTCAACAAAACCTTGGCTGACAAAATTAATTTTTCGCTGTGCAGAATAATAGGCAATGAAAACTTGGAAAAAATACATCTGGCTAATTAAGGATACTAAAGGGTTGCCGATTTCTAAGCCCAGCTTGAGAGGAAGGAACATTTCATCTTCGGCTACATTGACCAGGGTTTTCACCGGCAAATCTCTTAGCTTTGAGCCTAGTGATTCTTGAAAAAGCTGAACTACCCAGGAAGAAAAAGACTCGCCTAAGGCGCCTGCGATCAAAGGAGAAAAATATGCCTCTGGTTTATCCTTGCACTCTTGGGATGCTAGATACGCCTTCTGGTGAATCTGGGGCTTGAGCTTGATAAAAGAATTATAGCAATCTTGGAGTTTAGAAAAATCCTTATTGAGCAGCAAAAACATTGGGAGGAAAAAGATAAGCGTATGCGGTGCCGAAAATCGACCTCCGATATCGCTCGCTTGATCAAATTGTATTGGTACCTTACTTACCTCCTTCCAACCTAAGGAATCAAGCTTTTCAAAAGAATCGGAATCGCTCACCCATAGGAAATTATTAATCCAGGAATCCTTACCTAGGCGATTAGAAAACACCTCTCTTAAGGTTAAAGAAAGGAGTTGGGTCTCTTTAGTTGTACCGGACTTTGAGATCGGAATAACTATTGTCTCTTCTAGGTTCTCAATCCTATCTACCACCTCAGCAATTGCCTTAGGGTCTAAATTATCAACAGTATAAAAAGGTCTATCCTTAAATAAAGCTAGAAGAGGTTTTATGCCGTTTATTGAGCCTCCCATACCAACGAATATAAAGTTCTTCTTACCCTCAAGCAAGGGCGCTACACTTTCCAGGGATGCTTTTATTTGGAAAAAGGGAACGGTTCTGACCCAGCCTAATCGTCCCTTTCCATCATCAAAACCAATATCTCGGTAGGGATTATCGGGAGGAAGCTCTTGCTTTGTACTGTTAGCACCCTCAATTAGGTATCTCTCTAGACTTTTTTTCATATTTGACTTCTCTTAAGAACCTATTATCCACACAATAATAAAAATTTCAACTAGAATTAATTATTAAAACCAACAAACTCTATTTCTTCCCGAGAGTTTGGCTTTATATAATGCTTTATCCGCCACTTCAATAAGGACGTCTGAATGCAATGTATTCTGGGGAAATGTTGCCACCCCTACGCTTATGTTTACGCCCAGAGTCTCATCAAAGACCATTATTCTTTCCCGGGAAACCTTTGAACTTATACGTTCGGCAGCCATTATTGCACTCGCCTTATCCGTCTCTGGTAAGATTACTGAAAATTCCTCTCCGCCGAATCTAGCGAGAAAATCAATCTCACGTAAATTTTCCCGTATTATTCTTGCTGCCTCTCTTAAAACAGCATCGCCGACCAAATGGCCATAGGTATCATTTATTTTTTTGAAATGATCGATATCAATCATCAAGAATGCGAGGTTTAGCTTAAACTTCGCAGCTCGTTGGAACTCAGACTTATAGCGAAACATAAAGTGCCGACGGTTATAAATTTTTGTTAAAGAATCAAGGATCGATAGCTCTTGTAATTCATCATAAAGCTTTATCCTCTCTAAACACAACCTCAAAAGCTTTACGAAATATGGCATATATTCAATTACATTTTTAGATTTTGTGCTTACTTCCAAGGTCTCCTCCCCGCCCTTACCTAACTCGAACTTTAAAACCCCCTTATTACTATCGCTTGAGTTAGAAAATCCAATCATATCTACCTTTCCAAGATGCTTTATCTCTTCGGTAAAGGTACTAAATAACTCCTTCTTGTTCAGGATCGGAGCAATCTTCCTTGTTAAATCATAGAGTAGAAAACGCTCGGAAAGACTGCTCTCTAACCGACCGACTCTCTCTTTTAAGGCCGTTTGTACTTTTTTTAAATTAAAATATCTCTGGGATGTCTTTTTCTTATCGTCTTCGCACTTTTTCCTAAGCTTCTTAAAAGAGAGGTACTCTTCTGACAAAAAGATTATAAATAGCAAACTAAATGCTATTCCGAAAAGCATAACTTATTTTTCCCTTCCTGTTTTGCTTTATATAGTAACTTATCAACTCTTTGGGTTAGCCTTTTAACATCTTCCCCCTCATTGGGGGTAAGGATGGCTCCTAAAGATACTGTGAAATTTATTTTTTTTCGGCGGAAAGTTAACCCGGCTCCTTCGATGCTTCTGCGGATTTCCTCACCCTTACACAGTAACTCCTTCTTCTTGCATTCGGGGATAGAAATGATGAACTCTTCCCCGCCAAAACGAGAAATAAGATTACCAGCTCCTCCGGCAATATTGATCAAGATCTTAGCGAGTTTTTTCAACACGAAATCGCCAACAATATGCCCATAGTCGTCATTGATCTTCTTGAAGTCATCAATATCCAGCATAATTACCCCTATTTTGCTTCCTTTATTCTGAGCCCGATTAATCTCCTCCTCCAGTCGGTTAAAGAAATATTCCCTTAAATAAAGAGTTGTTAAGGAGTCCTTTATCGCTAAATCCTGAGCCCTGGCAAAAAGGTTAACCCGCTCTAAAACTACAGTTCCTAAATCGCAGATATTGCGCAAGAAACGTAAATCATCGAGTGTAAAGTTTGAAGGTTCATTGCTTTCAGCCCTAACAATGCCAAGGAGACGATGATCTATGGAGAGCGGGCTCACAATAAAAGATTGTGCACCGCGACCCTTGTAAGCCTCAATCTTATTAGCATCAAAGCGAAAATCTTTAGTTAAATCCTCTATCAATAGGGAACGGTTATGATGCAATGCCCATTTATCTATAACCCCGCCTTTTTTCTCTTTAACTACTGAGTGCTTGCGCTTCAAGGAACGCAATAAGCTTAAAGAGTCTCTCTCCTTGTTAAAACCAAAGAATAGAATGCTATCAGCCTGCGGAAAGAGCTCACCTAAGGTATTGATTAGGAAATCATGGATCTGCTCACGATCAGTCAGCTCAATCAAACTTTGTGAGACATTAAAAAGAAAAGATGCCTTTCGTCGAATCTGAGGGAGAAATTGAAGAATCTCCTCTTTGACAGCGATACCCTCAGACAAAAGGTTAATTTTTTCCTCTTCGGCTTCAAGCTCGCTCTTGCTCCTGGAGAATGTTCTTAACTTTAATTTATGGAAAATAAAAAACGAGGTTCCAACAACTAGAATTGATAAAAAAGAGATAGCGAGGCTAATCTTACCCCGAAGGGTAAAACCGAGAGGGACAACAACGAGAAGAAATAAGACTGTAAGGGTAAGAAAATTATACAATGGTATATTCTGTTGAAGGGTCAAAAAAATGAACCTTCTTCATGTCAAAAACTACCTCGACCATACTCCCGATAGT
>CAZPYY010000077.1:0-4172 GCA_964590995.1 uncultured Planctomycetia bacterium
GCTCATCAAAGTGATAATCGATAAGGTAACAATCTATCTTCGTTCGGGTAAGGGTGGGCAAGGTTGCTCAACCTTAACCAAGCTCTCTTCACGTAAAGTGGTTGCTTCTGGCGGAGACGGAGGCAAAGGCGGAGATGTTATTTTAAGAGTCAGTCCCCATCTTTATGATTTAAGTAAGTTTAAAGGCAGTAAGAAGTTTATTGCTCCTAATGGTGAGAGGGGTAAGGCCAAAAATCAAAAAGGCAGAGACGCCGAAGACTTAATTGTTAATGTTCCTTCAGGAACCCGAGTCCTAGTAAGCGAAGCCACCCCTTTAGGGAAAGATAATAAGGTAATCGCTGATTTAGTTGGCCAAGGCGCAGAGTTTCTGATATCTAAAGGCGGAAGAGGCGGCAAAGGTAATTACAAGCGTGATTATCCTATACCAGCTGAAGGACCTCAGGAGAAAGAAGTAACCTTAGATTATCGTATCCCTAATGATGTAGCTATTTTAGGATTTGCCAATAGTGGAAAGACCTCTCTTTTTAATGCCTTAACCGGCCAGGAGCGTAAGGTAGCAGAGTATGCTTTTACTACTACCTCTTGTTTTTGGGCAAATAGCGATCATGAGTTTGAAAGATTTGTGGTCTTAGATACTCCGCCTTTTAAGAAGAGTAACGATTCCTCACACCCAGCAGAAAATAGATTTTTAAGGCACATTTTTCGTAGTAAAATATTATTGTTATTAAGCGATAAGGCATCAGCTGGAGATGATTTTAAGAGCCTGGAGAAAGAGATTTCAGTCTTTGATGATTCTTTGCTGAAGACAAAAAAATTTTTTTACTTGTTGGCTAAAATTGATACAATAGATAGGAAGAAGGTTAAAAAGGGAGTTTTGATAATATCAATAAATAAACCCGAAACTATTGAGGACCTTAAGGAAAAGATATCTAAAGAGCTTAGATGACTTGGAAAACCAGTTTAGGATTCGCCTAGACCGATAAATTGTATCCATTATTGTTATTGCCGGAGAACAAATTTATGAAATGGACAAAAGAGGTAATAAAAGCATAAAAGAACTATTGTAGGTAAAATATGAAAAAGATAGTAGTAAAAATCGGAAGTAGCGTTATTGCTCCCAAGGGCAAGCTGGATTCAAATCTAGTCTCACGATTGGTTAAGGATATCCTCTCGGTTGAGAAGGAGGGCTATAAGGTTATTCTGGTTAGCTCAGGGGCAATTACCTGCGGCCTAAACCAACTCAAGTTAAAGAAGAGACCTAAAGATATGCATGCACTTATGGCTATTTCTTCTTTGGGCCAAATTGCCTTGATGGATGTTTTTAATGCTAAATTTAAAAAGCATAAACGGATATCTGCTCAAGTCCTTCTTACCTGGGATGATTTTGATAATCGTAAGCGCTTTATGAATATTCGAAAGACTATAGAAAAACTTCTAGCCATTGGCGCTATAACGATAATAAATGAGAATGATGTTGTATCTCATGAGGAGATTGGCATTGGCGACAATGATCGCCTTTCAGCATTTGTGGCTGATTTAATTGGAGCCGAGCAGTTAATAATTCTCTCGGACATAGAGGGTTTACTTGATGGAGAAAAATTAGTTAAAGAAGTTGCTCAGATAGACGATAAGATAAGAGGCTTAGTTAAGAAGCAGGACAAGACCTATACTAAAGGCGGTATGGATACAAAACTTGAGGCAGCAACAAAAGCTAATCTTTCCGGGATAAGAACAATAATCGCCAATGGCAGGAAAAAAGATGTTATTTCACGGATAGTAAAAGGTGATGGTATTGGCACTTTATTTCTACCTTGTCAAAAAATTGAAAGATCGCGCAAACGCTGGATTGATAGTAAACAGATAAAGGGTGTAATTACCATAGATGACGGCGCCAAAGATGCCCTATTAAATAAAGGTAAAAGCCTATTAGGCGTTGGGATTATAAAAGTTACATCAGGATTCAATAAAGGCGACGCAGTTATTGTGGTTGATAGCCAAGGAAAAGCTCTAGGCTGCGGTTTAGTTAATTACAGCTCTGATGATTTTAAGAGTGTTGAGAATAAACGTTTTGAGAAAGAAGTAATTCATAGAGATAACTTTGTTAAGGTGGTCCAAGGTTGGTCTTATCATAAGAAATAAAAAAGGTTAATATGAGCGCTTACGTTAAAAAAGTAATAAAAGAAGCCAGAGCTGCTAGCTATAAGTTAGCAAAGCTAACTACTGCCGAGAAGAATAAGGCTCTTAAAAATATGGCTAAAGCTTTGATACGGGAGAAGAGCTTTATCTTGCGCGAAAATAAGAAAGATATTGCTCAAGCCCTTAAGAAGAACTTAAAAAAGAGTTTTATTGACCGGCTTACCTTAAATAATAAGCGCTTGAAGGAGATGAGCACTTCTTTAAAAGCAGTAGCAAGTTTAGCTGATCCTGTTGGTCAAACCATATCAACGAAGAAGAGACCTAACCGGATGGTAGTTAAAAAGGTGAGAGTTCCGATAGGTGTTGTTTTGATCGTCTATGAGGCAAGACCGAATGTCACTAGCGATTGTATTGGTCTATTATTTAAGACCTCTAATATTGGAATATTGAGAGGGGGAGGCAATGCCATAAATTCCAATAAAGCTATAGGTAAGGTGTTAGAAAGAGCCCTGCGAAAGAGTGGCATTAACTTTCCGGTATTTTTTGTGGTTGAAAGAGTAGACCATAAGATAGTAACAGAACTCTTAAAGGCTGATGAACATATCGATTTAGTTATTCCTAGAGGAGGAGAGGCCCTTATAAGGAAGGTCGCTAATACTTCACGGATACCAGTAATAAAGCACTATAAGGGAATATGTCATATCTATATAGATAAGAAGTTTGATTTAAAACAGGCTTTAAAGATTTGCCTAAATGCTAAGGCGCAAAGGCCTTCGGTTTGCAATGCCGTTGAGACTATTCTTATTCACCAATCTTCAGCAAGGAAATTCTTACCTTACCTTAAGAAAGAGTTTGATACATGCGGCGTCGAGATACGAGGAGACTCTAAAACAGTAAAACTATTATCAGGTATAAAAAAGGCCAATAATAAGGATTGGACCACAGAGTACCTTGATTTGATTGTTTCAGTAAAAATTGTAAGGTCAATTCAAGAAGCAATCGATCATATCAATCTCTATGGTTCACATCATACTGATAGTATCCTTACTAAAGACCCTGGTAATGCTAATAAGTTTGTGAAAGAGGTAGATTCCGCTTGCTGCTTTAGTAATATTTCTACCCGTTTTAGTGACGGTTATCACTTTGGCCTGGGAGCAGAAATTGGTATTTCTACTGATAAGCTTCATGCTCGGGGACCAATGGGGCTGGAAGAATTAACTACATATAAGTATGTAGTTACAGGAGCAGGCCAGATAAGGAAGTAGAGATCTATACAATCTCCCTCGCCTAAAGGCGGGGAGCCGGTTGAGATCAGATCTCAACCGCAAATTGTATCCATCGTTGAGTAATAAGTTGGGAATAGAAGGTTTGTTAAAAACCCAAAGTAATAAAAGCAAGATAAACTATTGTAAATAAGAGATGAAGATAGGGATACTCGGAGGAGCCTTCAATCCACCTCATGCTGGCCATCTTATCATAGCCCAAGACATCTTAGATGTCCTTAAACTGGATAAGGTTTTCTTTATCCCTACAAATACATCTCCTCATAAAAAAAACAACGGTGTTGATGGACAGACAAGGTTGGAGATGGTAAAACTGGTAATTTTAGGCAATAAGGCCTTTGAAGCCATAGACTTAGAGATAGAGAGGGGCGGCACTTCTTTTACTATTGATACTGTTCGGGAATTAAAGAAAAGGTATCCTGAAGATGAATTTTACCTTATTATCGGCTCAGACCTAGCAAATGAATTTTCTTCTTGGAAGGATTACAAAGATATTGAGAAAGAGGTAAAAGTAGTGGTTGCTAATCGCAAGGAATATCCTCTAGATAAGAGAGGCTCTTATTTAGTAGTGGATATCCGGCAGATAGAGCTATCTTCATCTCAAATACGGGAATTAGTAAAAAATAAGTCTTCGATAAAAGGTTTAGTCAAGGAAGAAGTAGCTGAGTACATACAAGAACATAATCTTTATAAAAGTTAAGGAGGAGCAATGATTAAGTTTGGCACAGATGGATGGCGAGCAATTATAGCTGA
>CAZPYY010000078.1:0-4090 GCA_964590995.1 uncultured Planctomycetia bacterium
CCTAAGAATACACCGACCATGCCCATAAAATCGACATCGCCTAACCCTAAAGACTCTTTTTCGCCTTCAATTGACTCTTGCTTGCGAAGTTTGAGGTAAAAATCAATACCAATATCGCCGAAGAACTTAAACGCATAGGTAAAGCCAAACCCGAAAAGTAATCCCTTTAATGCCCTATAAAAAGGCAGGGCTTCTAAATCAAAAACTCCGGCTTTAAAAAGCTCTAAGGTTGGCCATAAACTAAAGAGCAGGCCTACGATAATTCCTATAAAACACAAGTGTACTGGAATAGCATGGTAGTCAATATCAATGAATGAAACTACCACTAACAACGAAAAAAGAAATATATATTTTGCTAATTCTATAGTAAGCCCTAGTTTTAGATATAAGAGCAAAAAGAATGTGGCAGTAATGAGCTCAACCAGAGGGTATCTTAGAGATATCTTCTCGCTACACTCGCTACAGCGGCCCCTTAAAAGAAAATAGCTTAATATCGGAATATTATTATACCACTTAATAGGGGTCTTGCACTTTGGGCAAAAAGAACCCGGAAAGACAAGGGATTTCTTCTTAGGCAGACGATGAATACACATATTCAAGAAACTGCCGAGGCAGCTGCCAAAAACAAATATAAATATTCTTACAACCATCTCTTTCCCAGCTCTATATCTACCGCTCTCCACATTGCTTTTACTATTTTAGCATAAGGAATGAGGGTTTCAGTAAAATAAACAAAAGAAGAAGCTCCCTGATAAACAAGCATACCTAAACCATCGGAACAACGTAAGCCCCTGTCCTTAGCAAGAGATAATAATTTTGTCGGAGAAGGATTATAAATAAGATCATAAACAAATAAATCTTCATGGAGCATACTATCTTCTATCAAACAGGGGTCATTCTTTGCCAAACCTATAGGGGTCGCGTTTATTAGTAAGTCCTTATTAATTATATCTAACTGCTCGATTCCCTCTGCTATTGATATATTAAGTTCCGGGAAAAGCTCCCCTAACATAAGGGAAACACCCTCTGCTTTATCCTTATTAATATCAAAAATAGCTATCTGGCTTACTCCTTTTTTAGCCACAGCATAAGCCACAGCCTTTCCAGCACCCCCAGCACCTAATATAGCCACTCTCTTGTTTAGAGGATTAAAATCTAATTTGCTTAAGTGCCTTAAGAACCCGGCTACATCGGTATTGAATCCTCTTAGGCTTTTTTCTTTTTTGACTATTGTATTCACAGCTCGAATTTCCTTTGCGTAGCGAGCTGACTTATCTAACTCTACAAAGCCAAAATCCAAAACTTTTTCTTTATAGGGAACAGTAACATTTAGCCCCCAGATGTTTTCATCTTCCATCCGCCTTAGAAAAGATTCTAATTCTTCAGGTTCCTTTTGGAATAAACGGTATTCTCCGGGAATATTTAATTTTTTAAAAGCTGCGTTATGCATTAAGGGAGAGAAAGAGTGCCCTAATGGATAACCTACTAAACCATATATTTTAGAAGAAGATTTCATATTTACCCTCCAAAAACAATGCTCCAGAAGTAATCCCAGTGTTCCTTCTTGAAGTGAGAAAAGGGGTTGGAATAATTATATTTAAGGTAACCCTCTATCTCCTCTTGAGTTCGGTATCGCTTTACCATTGAATTCCCCTGCTTTTCTTCGATCGGGTCATAGATTAAGTTCCAAAAATCATTCCATTGAGAAGGGTCAAACTGGCCGAATACATTTTTAGCCAGGTGACTGAGCTTAGCTTCTCTGCTGATAAAACTCAACGGACGTTTTCTTTCGGGAGCAAAGGTAAAGGAAAGATTATGCTTAAAAACCCCTACTTTTTGCTCTATGGATTCACGCCAGATATCAGCTTTCGATCTCAAGAAACCTGACTTTCCTATTTTGTGGAAGTTAATTATACCTAAGGCTAATGCGATGACTACGGCAATTCCAATAAGATTCTTAAAATACTTCATCCATTTCTATTTAGAGCATCTAGATAGGCTTTTACTGAAGACTCTAAAATATCTGTACTTGCCCCCCGGCCACTGATAGTCTTGCCTTTAACAACAATCTCTACCCTTACCCGGCCTTGAGCATCCTTTCCTCTGGTAATTGCATCAAGTTTATAGTTAAGGAGCTTTGTTTTTACCCCGGTGATCTTATCAATGGCTTTATAACAAGCATCTACTGGTCCGTCCCCGGTAGATTTAGCTTCGCGAATCTTACCTTTGTGCTTAATCTTAACCTCGGCTTGAGGCAAAACCCCGGTCTCAGTAACTACCTTTGTTGAAATCAAATCATAGATTTTAACCTTTGGCTTTGTCTGTTCCTCTGCTAAAGCAATCAAATCATCGTCAAAAATCTCTTTTTTCTTATCAGCTAACTCCTTAAATTGCTTAAAAATTACATCTATCCTTTCGTGGGGGAATTTAAAACCTATTTTCTCCAACCTCTTAGCTAAAGCATGCCGGCCAGAGTGCTTACCTAAGACTATCTGACTCTTATCTATTCCTACATCCTTAGGATTTATTATCTCATAAGTACTTCTTTTCTTTAGAATAGCATCTTGATGAATCCCTGATTCATGAGCAAAAGCATTCCTTCCAACAATAGCCTTATTAGGAGGGACTATGAATCCAGTAAGGTTACTGACCAGACGAGAGGTATGGGCAATCTCCTTAGTATTTATGCCTATGGTAAGATTCTTAAAAGCATCTTTACGGGTATTTAGAGCCATTACTATCTCCTCCAGCGAAGCATTACCTGCTCTCTCGCCAATACCATTTATTGTACAATGAACCTGGCGAGCTCCGGCTGAAACTGCTGATAGGGAATTTGCTACTGCCATCCCCAAATCATCATGACAGTGTATAGCTATAATTGCCTTATTAATATTAGGAACATTATTACGAATATCAGTAATCAGAGAGTAAACCTCCTGGGGATAAGAATATCCTACTGTATCAGGGATGTTTATTGTCCTTGCCCCTTCCTTTATGGCTGTTTCGATCACTCGATAAAGGAAGTCTTTCTTAGAACGGGTAGCATCCTCAGGAGAAAACTCAATATCAGAACATAAGTTACGGGCAAACTTAGTAGCTTTTTTAGCTAAGGCCAAAATCTCATCTTCAGCTTTTCTAAATTTATACTTGAGGTGGATCTTTGAAGTAGCTAAAAAGATATGGATGCGAGGGTGTTTTGCTCTCTTCAATGATTTATGAGCAACTTCGATATCTTTAGGCAGGCATCTTGCTAAGCCACAAATAGAACTTTTTCTTATACTCCGGGCAATAAGATCTACGGCCTTAGAATCATCGGGGCTAGCAATAGGAAAACCAGCTTCGATAATATCTACGCCTAACTTTTCTAACTGATATGCTATTTTTAACTTCTGTTCAGAGGTCAGAGACGCTCCCGGAGCCTGTTCTCCGTCTCTTAAGGTAGTGTCAAAGATAATAATCTTTTCTTTTTTCTTTTTTCCTTTTTCTTTCATCTCTTATCTACAACAGTTCTTCTATACTTTTATTACTTCCTTTCTCCATTTTAAAACTTTGTTGCCCAGCGCTAGTAATGATGGATATAATATATTGTTGAGGTTTCGCCTCAACAAACTTGCTTCGCAAGATTATATACATCCTTTATCCTTCACTACTCCATCCAAGGCATCATACCCCGGAGCTCTTTCCCTACTTTCTCAATCGGATGCTCTTTTTCTTCTTCAGTTATCTTGTTATAGTTTGGCCGACCATCCTGATTCTCTTTTATCCATTCGTTAGCAAAAGAACCTGACTGAACTTCACCAAGAATCTTCTTCATCTCATCTCTGGTCTGTTTATTGATAATTCTTTTGCCTCTGGTTATATCTCCATACTCAGCTGTATCAGAGACTCTCTTTCTCATACCATAGATACCATTCTTGTAAATAAGATCAGTAATAAGCTTGAGTTCGTGTAAACATTCAAAGTAAGCAATCTCCGGCTGATATCCGGCCTCAACTAGAGTATCAAAACCTGCTTTTATTAACTCGGCAGTGCCACCACAAAGTACTGCTTGCTCACCAAAAAGGTCAGTTTCAGTCTCCTCCTTAAAAGT
>CAZPYY010000079.1:0-3952 GCA_964590995.1 uncultured Planctomycetia bacterium
ATTGAGAAAACATCTTCGACAGCCATGAGGAATGGCTTATCAATGTCTCTCTTTGGTGTAGGAATGTGTTCGTCTACGGCTTTCATTAACTCGATAATTGCTTTACAATTTGCACAATCCTCTTTACCGCAACCACACTCCATTGCTTTTAAAGCAGAACCTTTGATGATCGGAATTTCTTTGCCAGGAAATTCATACTTACTAAGTAAATCCCTGACCTCCTCTTCCACCAATTCAACTAGCTCGGCATCTTCCATCTGGTCAACCTTGTTGATAAATACAACGATTGCCGGAACATTCACCTGGCGGGCCAAAAGAATGTGCTCTCTTGTCTGTGGCATTGGGCCGTCAGTAGCAGCCACAACTAAAATCGCTCCATCCATCTGAGCTGCCCCAGTAATCATGTTCTTAATGTAGTCAGCGTGACCAGGACAATCAATGTGAGCGTAGTGACGGCTATTTGTCTCGTACTCAACGTGAGCAATATTGATAGTCACTCCACGCTCTTTTTCTTCCGGCGCCTTATCGATATCTTCGAACTTAAGCGCCTTGGCCTTACCTTGAGTCGCCAAAACCTCAGTTATTGCCGAGGTAAGCGTTGTCTTACCATGGTCAACGTGACCAATGGTGCCGATGTTGAGATGGGGTTTTGTCCTTACAAACTTCTCTTTTCCCATGCTACACCTCCTTATCCAATTAAATTCCTAATATTTTTGATAATAACTCTTCGGGAACCTTCTCGTAATACGAAGGCTCTATTGTATAAGATGCCCTACCCTGTGTCAAGCTTCTAAGCGCATCGGCGTAGTTAAAAACTTCGGATAAAGGCACATCGGCTCTGGCAATCCGAAGATTTTTTCTCTCGCGAATGGATGATATCTTTGCTCGACGCGAATTTAAATCCCCGATAACTTGACTAACATACTCAGTAGGTGTAACTACTTCTAAATCCATCACCGGTTCTAATACAAGTGGCTTCGCTTTACGTAATCCCTCTTTAATTCCTATTTCTCCGGCAACCTTAAAAGCTAACTCTGAAGAATCAACATCATGATAAGAGCCATCGATTAAAGTTGCTTTTATATCGACCACAGGATATCCTCCTAAAACGCCACTCTCTGCAGCCTCAAGAACTCCTTCTTCAACTGCTGGAATGTACTCCTTAGGGATAGCACCTGACTTTATTTTATTCTCGAAGATAATACCTTTGCCTTTACCTAAAGGCTCCAAAAGTAATACTACATGTCCGTATTGGCCACGGCCTCCGGTTTGTTGGATGAACTTACCTACAGACTCGACCCTACGGGTAATTGTCTCTTTATAGGCAACCTGGGGCTTACCAATTCTTGCAGTTACGTTGAATTCTCTTATTAATCTATCAACCATAATCTCAAGGTGTAACTGCCCCATACCAGAGATTATATTCTGACCGGTCTCGCGATTGTAAACTACCTTAAAAGACGGATCTTCGTCAGAAAGTTTCTGCAATCCGGCAAAGAGCTTCTCTTGATCAGCCTTGGTCTTAGGCTCAATAGCTAAAGAGACAACCGGCTCGGGAAACTTTATCGCTTCTAGGAGAATTGAATGCCGGTTATCACAAAGAGTGTCTCCGGTTACCGTATCCTTTAAGCCCACCAAGCAAACAATATCACCGGCTTTTGCTTCCTTAATAACTTCTTGCTTGTTAGCATGCATCTTTAAAATCTTCATGACTCGCTCTTTAGTCTTCTTAGTAACATTATATATATGAGATGCGGTCGCGATCTTACCCGAATAGACTCGTACAAAAAAGAGTTTTCCCACAAAAGGATCAGTAGCAACCTTAAAACATAAAGCACACAGAGGCGAAGTCTCTGCGATTTTAACTACCTGCTCCTGACCTTTTCTCTCATCTACCCCGATTAACTCTCCTGCCTCTAGGGGCGAGGGAAGATAATCACAAACAGCATCAAGAAGCTGCTGAATTCCCTTATTCTTTAAAGCTGAACCACAAAGAACTGGAACAAACTTATTCATCGAAACATATTTTCTTATTGTATTCTTAGTTTCTTCGGAAGTTATTCCGTCACCGTTAATTACCTTTTGCATAATCTCATCATCAAGCTCAGCTAATTTCTCTATCAGACGTTCCTTAGCTTTAATCACCAGCTCTTTCATCTCTTCGGGAATTTCGCCATGAACAACATCTTCACCCAACTCTCCCTCATAATATATAGCTTTATCAATAAGTAAATCCACCAGGCCTACAAACTCATCGTCTTTATGTATAGGTAATTGAACCGGAGCCATAACAACTTGCAGTTTCTCCTGCATATCACCAAGCACGCTAAAGAAATCAGCTCCTATCCTATCTAACTTATTAATAAAAGCAATGCGGGGAATATGATACTTATCAGCCTGACGCCAAACAGTCTCTGATTGAGGCTCGACTCCGCCGACACCACAAAAAATAACTACTACTCCATCTAAAACCTTTAATGACCTCTCTACCTCGACAGTAAAATCAATATGCCCGGGGGTATCAATTATATTAATCTGCTTATCATGCCATTGGCAAGAAGTAGCAGCTGAGGTAATAGTAATACCTCTTTCCTTTTCCTGAGCCATCCAATCAGTAATTGTTGTTCCCTCATGGACCTCGCCAACCTTATATGTACGGCCAGTATAGAACAAGACCCTTTCGGTAGTTGTAGTCTTACCGGCGTCAATATGGGCTATAAAACCGATATTTCTTGTTAAATCTAATCCCTTCTTCATAATTCTTCTCATTTAATACCTAAAGTGTGCAAATGCTCTATTAGCTTCTGCCATCTTATGTGTGTCTTCTCTCTTCTTAATTACTGAGCCTTCCCTTTTAAAAGCAGAGATAATTTCCTCAGCCAACTTCATCTTCATTGGCTTACCTTTTTTCTTTAAAGCCGAGTCCTTTATCCAGCGTATTGCGATGGAAGTCCCCTTCTCCTTGGTTACCTCTAAAGGAACTTGATAGGTTGCTCCGCCAATTCTCCTAGGCTTAACATTCATCCGGGGACGAGCATTATCTAAAGCAGTAAAGAATGCCTTTATCGGGTCTTCTTTGAGGCGCTCAGAAATAATATCAAAAGCATCGTAAATAATCTTCTGGGCAATGCTTTTTTTGCCATCGCGCATAATAATATTAACGAAATTCCCCACTACCGGCGAATCATACTTTGGATCTGTTTTTATGTTTCTTTTAGGCGCTCTCCTTCTTCTCATATTAACCTATCTCCTTAAAATTTAGCTCTTGGGTCTCTTGGCTCCATACTTAGAGCGTGACCTCTTTCTATTCTGTACCCCCTGACAATCAAGGGTTCCTCTTACGATATGATACCTTACACCAGGAAGATCTTTTACCCTCCCGCCTCTTACTAGAGCTATAGAGTGTTCCTGCAAGTTATGCCCCTCACCAGGAATATAAGCAGTAACTTCCTGACCATTGGTCAACCTTATCCTGGCAATCTTGCGTAAGGCTGAGTTGGGCTTCTTAGGAGTCATTGTTCTTACCTGAATACATACCCCTCTTCTTTGCGGACACCCACTTAGAGCAGGAGACTTTCCCTTTTTCTTCTTAAGTATACGATTTTTTCTTATCAATTGAATTATTGTTGGCATTTCTCCACCTCAACTTCTCTATATCTCCTTAAACCAGTTCCGGCAGGAATAAGGTGTCCTACGATTACATTTTCTTTTAACCCTTGTAAATTATCAACCTTTCCAGCAGTAGCTGCGTCAGCCAAAATCCGAGTAGTCTCCTGAAAGCTTGCTGCTGAGATAAAACTCTTTGTACTTAAAGATGCTTTGGTAATACCTAAAAGCAACGGTGATGCCGTAGCTGGCTTACCGCCTTTCTTAATAATTCGTTCGTTCTCATGACGGAAATCCCACTTATCTATCCCTTCTCCAGGTAAAAATTCACTATCTCCAGAATCAA
>CAZPYY010000080.1:0-3902 GCA_964590995.1 uncultured Planctomycetia bacterium
AACTCCGTAGGTATATATGGTAACTGGTCCTAGCTTAAACAATTCCGGAAACATTTAATCCCCTTTCCTGGTTTAGAATTCGCCTAAACCGGACATATCAAAGATTTTTCACTCTTTTGTGCTATCTAGCAGTATATTCACCGGGCCGTCTAAGGCTAAATTTATATCCATGTGTTTGCCAAAAGCTCCGGTCTGAATAACTACCCCTTTAGATTTTAATATTGAAACGAAATCGGCAAAGAGCTTACCGGCCTCTTGGAAACCTAGAGCATCTTCAAAAGAAGGCCGTCTTCCCTTACTGGTATTAGCTGAAAGAGTAAAGTTAGAGATACAGAGAAGCTCATGGTTCTTATCCTTTAGGGAGTTGTGCATCTTAGCCTCTTGGTTCTCAAATATTCTCAAATTAATTACCCTTTCTGCCATCTCATCTAGCCTAGCGCTACTATCCCCTTTCTCGAGGCTTACGAATATAACAAGACCTCTATCAATTGCTGATAATCTCTTATCCTCAACAAAAACTTCCCCTTTATGTACGCGCACAACGAGCACTTTCATATAAAGCTCCTTGATGTGTCTGCCTCTTCTTAAATTCATCCTCTATTCTCTTTAAAGCCTTCTCCTTATCGTTAACCCAAGAAGGAGCAACCAAAAGATCGCGATGAGCGTCAGAGACTAAACGCAATATTACCTGATCCCTAGGAAGTAACTCTAAGAAACTAACCAAAATATCAGCATATTCATCCAAAGATAATAGCTTAAGATTAGCCTCCTCATACATATCTGCTAATAGAGTATCTTTGACTACATGCAAAACATGAAACTTAACACCCCAAAGAGGCATCTTGGCTAGAATTCTTGCAGTTGCAAGCATACCTGGCTTTGTTTCCCCAGGCAATCCCAAAATAACATGAGTACCTATATTTATATTGCTTCTTCCAGAGGTTAATTCTACTGCCCTTTGAAAATCAGCAAAGGTATGGCCTCTATTAATAAGCTTTAAGGTCTTATCGTGAATTGTTTGCAAGCCATATTCGATATATACCTCGTAATCTTTGGCAAAATCTTCAATGAGGTTTAGTTTTTCCTCGTCAATGCAATCCGGCCGGGTAGATATAGCAATCCCTACGATATCATTAAATTTCCTAACCACATCGTATTGTTTCCTCAACAGATCAAGGTCTCCGTAGGTATTGGAGTTGCTCTGAAAATAAGCGATAAATTTCTTTACCTTAAAACGCTCTCGGGCATACTCCTTAGCCTGAATAATCTGCTCTTCTAAGCTTAAAGAAGATAGGCGACTAAAGCAGCTAAATGCTCTATTGTTACAAAATATACACCCTTGGTTACTGATAGTCCCGTCGGTATTAGGGCAATTAAATCCGGCATCCAAACTTATCCGGTGAACTCTCTGAGAGAACTTACCCCTTAAATATCGATTAAAAGAATAGAAATGCTCATCCATTGCTACGATTCCTTAAACTATAAGTACAGCCACAATAGTTTTGTCGGTAAAGGTTAAGTTCTCTTGCCGCGGCAACACTCCTCTTAAAACCATCTCCTTTTTTAAAATCAAAAGGTAAAAAATTATCCCGACCTATATCTTTTCCAATACTTATAATAACTGAACTAATTTTATGAGGGCTAACACTTAAGGTGGTAGTAAAGTAATCGCAATCTTCCTTAACTGATATTTTAAAGGACTCCTCTAAACGCAACCGGTAACAGGCCAGGCAACGCTGCCCACCCTCTGCTTCTTGGCCATAAGGCTGCAAGTCCTTATACCAATCCGATGGCCGATATTCACCTTCTAGCATCTGAACATCTAGAGCCCCGGTCACAATAGAAGCTGCATCTCTTCGCTTCTGATATTCAATCTGAGGCTGAATATTAGGGTTAAAAAAGAAGACTATAGGAGTAAATCCTTTCTCCTTTAATTTCTCTAGGCAGGCATAAGCACAAATCCCGCAACAGGTATGCAGTAAAACTTTCTTAGCCATAAGATTCCTAATATAGGCTATAACTCAAAGTAATCTTTTATAGTAATAAACTCTATTTTCTTACGAAGAAGAGGTAACTGGGCCTTAAGAAATCTAAGGGTATTCTTCCTGGGATGGGCAATAACAATAATCTTGCCCTTCTCTTGGGCCAGAGCTTTCAACTCTTCCATACGCTCCCCGATTAGCTTGATATTGTCTACAGCATCTAAGAAACTCTGGCTATATCCAGAAATCAATTGCATTTTGCGGGCTTGTTCATAGGCAATAGATTTAGGAGATGTTCGGCTATCAACAAAGATCAAGCCTCTTTTTTTTAATTCGCTTAATACAATCTTCATCAACTGCCGGTTTTCAGTTGCAAGCGAACCCATATGGTTATTAACCCCAATAGCTATCCGGATAGAATTAAGATATTGACGCAGAAGAGAAATTACCTCCCTCTTACTTAAATCACTAGTAATAAATCTGTACTTATCGGTTTGATATTGTTGACTACTTGCCGGTTCAAGCGGCAGGTGAATAAGAACAGAAAAGCCGCAACGCGATGCTATATGGGCAATATTCTTTGAAAACTTTAAATTAGGTATTACTGAAATTGTAAGCGGTGTATCTAAGGAGTAGATTTCTCTTAGGTCCCTTAAGCTCTCACCTAAATCATCGAAGATTAGAGCTATCTTTGGCCGCTGAAGGCCTTCTTTTCTGACCGAAAAGGATAAAACTTTATTATTAGGAGTGCTTTTCCTATTTAAAGTCTTATAAAAAATTATCGGGGTAATGATTAAGGCGATAAGAAGGGTAACCCTTAAACTTTTAGCCATTGAATAACTTCACAAATTCCCTGAAACTCTTAGCAGGATCATTGCTTTTTAGGATTGCACTGCCTATGCACACATAATCAAGACCGGCTCCCTTTACCTGAAGCAAATTATCCTGCCTTATACCACCATCAATTCCTATTTGTTTTTGGGGATATTTATTCTTGAAGTTCCTTATTTTCTCTAAAACTCCAGGTATAAAGGATGCTCCGTAAAATCCGGGGTTAACAGACATAAAAAGGACCGTATCTAACTCCCCAACCAGATACCGAAAATCATCAATTTCTGTGGAAGGGTTCACGGCTAAACCTACTCCCATATCCATTTCCCGGATTTTGGCAATTATCTTTTTATGGTCTTTCTTGATCTCAAAGTGGTAAATTACTCTATCAGCACCCAGGGCTTGGAAAGGCTCAAGCCAAGGGTAAGGATCGGAAACCATAAGATGGACCTCGCAACGAACAGGAGACTTCCAGCCAGCCAAATCTTGAGAGGTAACGCTCTGGGAAGGAACAAATTCACCATCCATAATATCTATCTGCACATAATCGGTAAATTCTGCGCAAATATCTACCATTTGAATCAGTTCTTCTCTTTTACTACTAAGCAATGCCGGAATAATCATTCTTTACCCTTGCCATCCTTGTTTACCCCGCCCTTCCTTGTAACAGCTAACTTGCATTTCCTAGGAAGGGCGGGGTGAAGATAACTTTTTGTAAACGCAGAGATAATCCTTCTTCCAATGCGTATTAATTATTTCCCTTACCGGAACACAATTAAATTCCTCTCCTTCTACGCTTTTCCTGGTGCCGAGCCTGTCAGAATAAATTTCACAGTGGAATCTATTCTTCTTACCCTCTTTCAAATGCAGACAGGGATCATCATAAGCACCGCAACATCCACCACAACGTATGCAGAACTTCTCCCACTCCCTCTCTTTATTCTCTAAATAGTTAAGGTAACCTTTACCGCTCCCTGTGTCTGCCATGCTTAGGTAGGATTGTTATTTGAAAAGACTAAAAGTAATAATTATGCCACTAAAGACTATCGACACCATCGACATCAATTTAATCAATATATTCAAAGAAGG
>CAZPYY010000081.1:0-3791 GCA_964590995.1 uncultured Planctomycetia bacterium
TTAAAAGATATCTTCTCTTTAGCCAGTTGTTTAATAAAACTATTAAAAATACCAACTTGATGGTTGGTAAATTTTTTATCGCTATCAGCAACTGGAAAGTGAGTATAAATACCCTCTAAGGATAGATTCTTAAAAATACTTAATTTTTTAATAAAAGCATGGGCTCGATTATAGTAAATACCTAACCTGCCCATACCAGTATCAATCTTTACATGAATTGGTACAATCTTATTTGCTTTTTCAGCTTCTCTATTTAACTTACGGGCAAAGCCTAAATCAACAACTGTCGGAGTTATATTGTAATGGATAAAATGGCTAACAAATTCATCTAAGACTGCGCTTAAGATAAGAAGTGAACCATCATGACCATCTTCCCTTAAAGCAATTGCCTCTTCAATACTGCCCAACCCAAAGAAATCAACCCCCTGTCGGCCTAATTCTCTGGCTACTGGAAGCAGACCATGGCCATAAGCAGATTGCTTTATAGTAGCAACTATTCTTACCTTAGGGCCAAGGTATTTTTTAACAACCTTTAAATTATCCCGCAGAGCTCTTAAATCTACTTCAATCCATAACGGTCTAGTCATAATATAGTTATAAGTTATAAGTCTTAAGTTTTAAGTTTCTTGGAAAATGTATAAATCATACGGCTAAGTTCCGCGCCTTCTCTTTCTAAACTTTCCACTTTATTTTCTTCTTTAGATAAACTTAATTTTTTAATTAATTCCAAACATGTTAAAACTTCATTGGCTGAACGATACGAATAAGTTATGAATAAATAAAATTCTTTATTGGAATTAGTGCCCGCTCCCTCAGATATATTTAAAGATATAGAAGCAACCGCTCTTCGTATTTGAGAAACAAGGCCATATTGTTCGCTCGACGGTAACTTTGTAGAGAATTTATAAACCTCTACGCAATAATCAATAGCCCTTTTATATATATCAAGTTTTCTAAAGTCCTGCATAATTCTTCTTAACTTATAACTTATTACTTAAAACTTATAACTTTCTCCGTATCTGGCAGGTTTTAGGGTGTAAATATAATGGCTTAAGCTTATCCAAAGCTGTAAACTTACTTTTATTATAATACAATTCTGCCAAAGGCATAAGATATTTTGCCTTAGGGAAAATATCCTTAAGATAAAAGTTTACCCCGTTAGAAGTATTGATCTTTTTCCCTTTGAGCTCGGCACTTCTAACGGGGTTTACCTTAGGATTTAGGCTTAAAATCTTATCCCTTAAGTGTGAATCATAGGTAATAAAGAGATGCTTTTTACCAATTTTAATAAGCTCATCTAAGGTTATGAGCCTTTCCCTGCCTTCTTTGGTCAAGTTTCCGCACTTTACTTTAAAACAACTAAGATAAATTAAACCACGCCGAGCATCAGAGACAACAGCTAGATTCCTAGATTTACTCCTTAAGGGATAGGCACAGGAGTAAAATGAGGGAATTGCTATTGCTGGCTTTTCCTTAGCCATCATAAAGGCTTTAATCACACTAAAAGATATCCGCAAACCGGTAAATGAACCTGGCCCAGAGCCAATTACAAAAGCATCAATAGTGGATAAGTCTATTTTTGCTTTTTTCAAACTCTTATCAATATAACTAATAAGCTGGGAAGCCCCAAACTTAATTTTACGGTTAAGATTAATCTCCTTATTCTCCCCATACCTTATATATAGGGAGAGGTTCCGGCTAGTGGCATCAACTGCTAGAAAATTCACCCGGTTAGAGATTTTGCCTCTATGAACTACACCTTTGATATCTCTAATCGGGCTTACTCTCTTAGGCATATTTTTTATAGATTTTTCCTAAAGTCTCTAATACCTGCGGGTACCCTTTAGCAGAAAACTTTATATTACGTATATTTTCTCCGGAAAACATAAACTCTATCTTTATATACTTACCTAACTCATTCTTAATCTTATTTCCCCATTCAATAAGAGTTACTATCCTGTCGAAATAGAGAAAATCATCAATACCTAAGTCAAATATATCGCTAAACTCTAAACGATACAAATCAAGGTGATAAATTGATAAGTTCTTTAAATCATATTGTCTAAGCAAGGTAAATGAAGGGCTTAGGACCCTTTTTTTATAACCTAAACCAGCTAATATACCCTTGGTAAAGGTGGTCTTTCCTCCGCCTAATGCCCCTTCTAAGACAACAACATCTTGGCCTTTTAAAACCTTAGAAAATAACTTACCAAAATTAACAGTCTGATTAGTTGAATTGCTTTTTAGCTTAAACATAATTTAGAGATGAGTATATCCTTTAACCTGAACTTTGGATATTTTATTATTGTCTTTTATCTTGTAGCCTGATTTCGCAGAAAGTACTCTGCCAACACAATAAAACTTCTTCTTTAAAGAATTAAGCTTCTTTTCTTTTTTATCAATGGTAAAGATTAACTCATAGTCCTCGCCTCGATAAAGGTCTTCATCTCCCCCAGCAAGAGGAATATTCTTCTTATCTAAAATAGCGCCTTTTTTGCTTAGTTTCAGCACTCTATATAAATCAAGAATAAAACCATCACTAATATCTATCATGGAATTAACCTTAAAGTTCTTAACTAAATATTGAGATTCTCTTATTCTTGGAGTAAAAGGTCTATTAAAAGGCCTTTTTCCTAATTTAGAAGTTATAAAGATATAATCTCCTACCTTGGCACCTGACCTAAGAATAGGTTTTTTGCAACTACCTACTCCCCAAACATCTAAGATTAGCTGCTCTGAGCCAGAAGTATCTCCGCCGACTAATGAAAACTTATACTCTTTAGATAATTTTAAGATTCCGTTTAATGTCTGCTTTAAATATCTTTTATCTAAGCCTCTTGGTACACCTAGAGATACTCCAATGAATTTAGGCTCGCCCCCACAAGCTGCAAAGTCAGATAAGACTCTTGCCACTGCTCTTTTTCCAATATTCTCAAAGCTTATCTTTCTTCGATTAAAATGAACCCGGTCAATAAATAAGTCGCTTTTAAGCAGAAGCTTTTGGCTTCCGGCTTTAATAACAGCACAATCATCACCGATACCAACCAGCAAACCCTTAGCTGGCCTTACCTTTTTCCTTAAATAATCTATCCAGATTAATTCGTTCATGATATTTTATTTCGGTCTTATGTAGAGAATTATCTTATGATTGCCTCTGCTACTAGGATACTCCCTTCCAACCCTCTCAAAACCATAACTATCTAGCATGTGACGCATGATGTGGTTATTGGAACGTACTGTTGTGTAGCAGCTTGCACCATTAAGTTGATTACTCATTGCCTCAAGCAATTTTCGACCAAAACCTCTACCGCGCGATGCCGGCTCCACATACATCCAACCCATTGCCAATTGATAGCTACTTGCGATATTACTACATCCGGCTTTTTCAAAAATACTATTTTTGTATTGTTGATAAAAACGTTTGATTGCACTAACAGCTACAAGAGAGGGGTCTTTAAGGAAAAAAAGCTTTTTTGCTCTTCTAACTCTCTCTTCTAATCCACTAGGGTCTACTTCGCCGCCTTCATTAACCAGACTTATGAATTCATTTATTTCCTGATCCAAACATTCACTTGGTAGTTTTACAATAATTTCCATCGCTATCCTAAAACCTTCTTTATATTCTTCTTAAAATCTGGCCTGATTACTCCTTTATCGCTCACTATAGCGGTAATTAGTTTATTAGGAGTTACATCAAAGGCAGGGTTATAAACTTTTACTCTCTTAGGAGCAACTTCTATCTTGTTGACTAACTTTCTTACCTCATCCTTGTTTCTTTCTTCAATAGGAAT
>CAZPYY010000082.1:0-3682 GCA_964590995.1 uncultured Planctomycetia bacterium
AGTCTTTAGGGTTAGGCGATGTCGATTTTATGGGCATGGTCGGTGTATTCTTAGGGGTTCACTCGTCAGTTTCAGGATTTATAGTTTGGGATGTAGTGTTAGTATTCTTTCTCGCTCCTTTTATCGCTCTCTTGTATTCGATCTTTGCTATCATCTTTAAGAAGTCACATCTTATACCTTATTTACCGTATTTATCTTTAGCAACAGTAGTTGCATTTTTCTGGGGAAATAAAATATTAAGTTTTGTTTTAGGAATAGGAGGATGAAATGCGAATTCTAACTGCTGGTGAATCCCACGGGGAGTATATCACCACTATCTTAGAAGGGTTTCCTAAAGGCCTTAAGGTTGATGAGAAATTCATCAATGAAGAGTTAAAAAAGAGGATGTCTGGTTTCGGCCGAGGCAAACGGATGTCTATAGAGCGGGATAAGGTTAATATTGTCTCCGGCTTGCGTAATAAAATAACTCTAGGTAGTCCAATAACGATGTTAGTTAAAAATAAAGATGCTAAGATATTTGCTCAAGGAAAGGATAACTTGTCCCCTCTTTTTGTGCCCAGGCCTTCACATGCCGATTTAGCCGGAGCATTAAAATATCAGGAAACAGATATAAGAAATATCCTTGAACGCTCTTCAGCAAGGGAGACAGTGGCTCGAGTTTGTATTGGGGCAATATGTAAACAATTTCTCTTAAATTTCGGAATAAAGATTGCTAGTTTTACTCTAAGCGTAGGGGGTGTTTCTTCAGAAAAACGTCCTAAAAATATACTTGAGATTATTAATAAGATTAAGAACTCAAAGTTAAATTGTATAGATAAGAACAAAGAAAAGCTAATGGTTAAGGAGATTGAATGTGTCGCTAAGGCCGGGGATACTTTAGGAGGAATAATTGAACTTTGGATAGATAAGGTTCCACCCGGATTAGGGAGTTTTATGCAGTTTGATAAGCGCTTAGATGCTAAGTTTGCCTCTTATCTGATGAGCATTCCGGCAGTTAAAGGGGTTGAGGTAGGCTTAGGTTTTGACTATGCAAGAGTGAGGGGTTCACTTTCCCACGATGCAATATATTATAAAGCTGGCAAGGGCTTTATCAGAAAGACTAATAATTCCGGTGGTATCGAGGGCGGTATCTCTACCGGATCATTGATTATCTTAAGGCTAGCCATGAAACCAATTGCGACTTTAGCTAAGCCTCTTGATTCAGTAAATATCCTTAATAAAAAAGCCGAGAAGGCACCAATTGTGCGTTCAGATATTTGTGCAATAGCTGCCTGTGCTTTTATTGCTGAGAATATGTCAGCGATTGCATTAACCGAGAGCTTCTTGGAAAAATTTGGGTCTGATACCCTAAGAGAGATAAATTCTAATTATAAAAATTACCTTAAATCTCTTAAATCTTTCACTAGCAAATCCTAATTACGAGTAGATACTTTCAATAGCTAATCCACTAAATGGCCGAAAAAATAGCACTCCTAGCAGCAATAATCCTACCTTTATGGAATATACCTCTGATTGTAAGAATAGCCAAGAGAAAGTCGTCTCGGGATATCAGCATATATTGGGTAGCGGGTGTGTGGACCTGCTTTGCCTTGATGGCTCCTGATGGCTTTGTTTCAGAAGATTTAGTCTGGCGGACATTTAATATTATAAATTTTATTCTTTTTACCGTAGTACTTGTCGTTGTGCTAGCTTACAGAAAAGAAAGAGCTGGAAGCTAGAGAAAGGGTAGATGAAGAAAATATTCCTTATTTTTCTCCTCTTTTTCCTAAGCTGTTCACCATTGGAATTAAGCCGTCTCTTTGGAGCAGGCCTAAGGCGTTTCAGAGAGGGGGGTAAAGTTTACACTAAGGCCTTTGATATGGATTTGGCCTCCGGTTACGGGAGAATAACTCAAGAGTTAAAGGAGATGGAAGCCTCTTTTTACCGGGGGAGCCAAGAAGAAGGTTTTCTTGTAGTTACGCATTTTATTAAAGTTTTTCCGCAATGTAACGAATCAACAGAGGTGGCAATATTTTTTACAGAATTAGAGAGTTTTAAGACCCAGGTAGAGGTAGCTTCTCTTAACTACTCGCTCGCTGAGTTTGCAGCATCAAAAATCTTTAACTGTTTGGAAGATAAGAAAATAGAGGATATTAACTCAGAAGAGGAGGTAAGCCTTGAGTAAAAAATGGGTTAAGGTTTACACCATCTTTGATGATTTAGAAGCCCCGCAATTAGAAGCAATTCTGAAGGAGAATGACATTCCCGTAGATGTCTTTTACTATCAAGCCACCTCAGTCTACTCAATCTTTCAGCCTTCAATTGGTAAAGGAGAGATAAGAGTCAGGGAAGATTATCTGGAGGAGGCCAAGAAAATAATTGCTGAGTTTAAACAGGAATAATTATCGGCATCGAATCTCCGGGCTTAACTGTCTCTCTTGCTATCGCTAGAATGGTAGGGGATATGGTCAAAAAACACTTATAAAATACCATTTACTTTCACCTACGCGGTGTAAGTATGGCAAAAAAATATTGTCATCCTTGGTTTCTATGCTATAATTTTCCAAATGCCGAGGTAGCTCAGGCGGTAGAGCGAGGGACTGAAAATCCAATTCAGTCCTTTTTTGTTTCCCTAACAGAATCAATACTTTTCTTAAATCCTCTCTAAAACCAAGCACTTTTCCAATCTTGCCTATTCGCATTAATCTTCTGTATTTTCTCTGCTTGGCTGTAGTTTGGTCACTGGATGGCCACAAGCCAGACAGTCCCGTCAAAAAACACTCCCCGCTGTTGTATGTACCTAAGTGGCTCTGAAAATTTATATAAAATTCTATAATTGACTCATTTAGGCAGGTGAGGTAATATTTACTATTAACCACAAAGGCGTGGATATGAAATAAACAGGTTAAATTTATCGGGCAACTCTCATAACAAGGGTTGTTTTTTGTTTAAAAAGGAGGTAAGGTATAAAATGGAAGAGGGAAAACTTAATAAAGAAAAGGGGTCAGAAAGAAATATTTTGCTTTGGATGATTATTATAATTTGTCTTTGTATAGCGTCTTCGGTGGTCTTGCAAGCCAATAAAACAGAAAGAGCTATAGAAAAGTTAGACATTGTACAGAAAGATCTTTCCCAGTTAGAGGAAAACTTCGATGAAGCAATAAATAGAGCAGAAGAAAGCTACAAAAGAATGGGAAATGCAATGGGAAATAGAGTAGAAGACTACTTCAATGAAGTAGACGATAGACTGGACGATATCCCCGATAGGATAGGAGAGAGAACAGCAAAGAGAATACACAAAAGCCTCGATAGAATAGAAAAGAATTTAAGGATTTTGAGGCGGAAGTTAAATATATATAGATAAAACTCACACAAACGTTTCAACAAGAATCAATGAAACCTCTACTAATTTTAATATTACTCCTTCTTATCGGGACACATCCCATTTGAATTTGTCTTACTGAGCTTATCTTTTTTTTGCAGTTTTTCCCCAAAAATCAAAAAAACTCCTTTACCCGCTTAGCTTTTGTAAATGGGATGTGTCCCGGATTGCGTAAGGCTGGGTTAAAAAAATATTGTCAACTTGGGTTTCTATGCTATAATTTTCTTCTGTTTGCCAGTTGCTTTACACTGGTAAATATTTAGCTGCCGAGGTAGCTCAGGCGGTAGAGCGAGGGACTGAAAATCCCTGCGTCAGGGGTTC
>CAZPYY010000083.1:0-3609 GCA_964590995.1 uncultured Planctomycetia bacterium
TAAGACTACTGGCTAGTTGGAAATCTTGATCAAATAAGTGGTAATGTTTACAAGCAGAAGCAGAATTTATTAAGCCCTTTTTCTTTTCCCAAAGATACCAGTCAGAGTTTGAATTATCTCCTTCGCACTGGTAACTTGAGAGGGCGGCACCCCATAAAAAGTGAGAAGAAAATTGTATCTGCATTTAAATAATATTAATCACAGACAGATGCAAATTATTTATTTGCGCCCATCTGTGATTTTTATAGGTATCTGTATTTTAAGCAGAAATTATCTCTAAGGCTTTCTCATTATCGTTAGCAGAAAAAATAATGATCGCTGATTTGCCTGGTTCATAGGTTGTTCCGTATATGTAATCTAAATCAAGGCCACTGCCTTTTAATTTAAAAGCAAGAAGCTGAAGTTGTCCCACTTCATCTAGCATCTCTACGATTACCACCTCTCTTTCCTCTACTGTACCTTTAGCCAACAGAAGCTCTTTTGTCTTAGCGTTATCAGAAGTTATTAACCTAAAAACCGCCTTGCCGTTAACAGCCCAAGCAGATATTGCTCGAATGTTAACTCCGTTATCCTTAATTATTCTACTTATCTCTTCTAGCTCACCTATTTTGTTTTCCCCAGTGAAAAGAATCTCTTTCCCTTTTACCGCTTTCATCAGCACCTCCTGTTTTGAATAAAATACACATTATTTAATGAGTTAGGAAATTCTACCATTTAGATTTTGCCCTGTCAATGCTTGTTGAGGTTTGACCTCAACCAGGGTTGTGATAAGATAGGTGGTATGAAAAGCTACAAGTTAAAAACTCTTAGCCAAAGCCCAACCATTAGCTACAAGGGAAATTTAAATTCTCAACAGTTAAAAGTGGTTAAGGAAGCTTACGGCCCATCTCTAGTCCTAGCCGGAGCTGGAAGCGGCAAGACAAGGGTATTAATTTATCGCCTAGCTTATCTTCTTGAAAAAGGTATTCCAGCCCAAAATATTCTCTTAGTAACCTTCTCTAATAAAGCGTCTAATGAAATGATTAACCGGGCTGAAATTCTTCTTAAATCCTCCCTTAAGAATCTTTGGGCCGGGACTTTTCACCACATTGGAAATGTTATATTAAGAAAAGAAGCTCAAGCTATAGGTTATTCTCCCAACTTCACTATTGCTGATACAGAAGACGCCAAAGACTTAATTGAAGACTGCCTCGAGGATTTAGGTTTTTATAAACGTGAGAAGATGTTTCCTAAGAAAGGTTTGATTTACAATATCTACTCCTTGGCTGCTAACTCTCAGGAAGACATCGACGAGGTTATAGCCAAGAAGTACTCCCATATTGAAGAATATACACCGCAAATAAAAAAAATTGTTGCCGGCTACAAAAAGAAGAAGAAAGAAGCCAATATTATGGATTTTACAGACCTGCTTACTAATTGGCTAAAAGTCTTGCAGGATAAAGGCATCTGTCAAAAATATGCTAAAAATTTTCAATATATACTCGTTGATGAATATCAGGATACGAATAAGCTCCAGTTTGAAATTCTAAAGCTCCTCTCCTCTTTTCATAAGAATATTCTCGTAGTCGGTGATGATGCCCAATCAATATACTCCTTCCGGGCAGCCGATATAAACAATATTTTAGATTTTCCAAAAACCTTTGAGGGAACAAAAGTTTTTAAGCTCCAAATCAATTACCGTTCTCCTCCGCCAATACTCTCCCTGGCTAATGAAATTATAAGACATAACGTTAATCAATTCCCCAAGGATCTAGAAGCTATAAAAAAAGGCGGTGAAACTCCTTATCTAGTAAAAACAAAGGATGTGTACCAACAAGCTAGGTTTATCGGCCAAAGAATATTGGAATTAAATAGAGAGGGCGTAGCGTTAAAAGAAATTGCGATTCTCTTTCGCTCGCGCTTTCAGTCTCTAGAGATAGAAATGGAGCTTCTAAAGAGAAATATTCCTTATATTGTCCGCGGCGGTTTAAGATTCTTTGAGCAGGCACATATAAAAGATGCCTTAAGCTACCTGAAAATAATTATCAACCCTCAAGATGAGCTATCCTTTAAACGAGCCCTTTGTCTGCAAAGAGGAATTGGAAGGAGTTTTGCCTATAAGATATGGGAGAAGCTAATTAATGAGAAAAAGAGTATCTCAACAGTTAAAAATAGTTTGCCAACAAGGCAACGTGGAGGCTTTGGGGAGTTTGTCTCTACTTTTGAAGCTTTGAGGAAGCTAAAAAGCCCGGAGAGTGCCTTGCGAAAAATAATAGAAACCTATCAAGATTACTGCTATTTATCTTTTGATAATGCTGAGGAAAGAATTCTTGATTTAGAAGAATTAGCTAAACTGGCTTCTAACTACTCAACAGTAAAAGAATTCCTGCTTGATTTTAGTTCTTTCGAAGAATTTAAGGGTGAAACTTTACTCAGGAGTTATGAGAAAGGCGAAACCTTAGCCCTCTCGACTATTCACCAGGCAAAAGGGTTGGAGTGGGAAGTAGTCTTTATTGTTGGACTTTGTGAGTATAGCTTTCCTCACCCCAAAGCCCAAGGCTGCCCAAGCGCCTTGGAGGAAGAAAGGAGATTATTTTATGTAGCTACAACCCGAACTAAATCTATCCTGCACATAACCTATCCTCAGACAAAATATACCTTTAAAAATGGCCTGGTTATCACCCGGCCGTCAATGTTTCTTTATGAATTGCCAAACCATATATATGAGGAGATAATAGTAGAAGAAGACCAGGGAGTAGGTATCTTATGAATAAAAAACTAAAAAAGCTGATAGTTACCTTAAAAGAAAAAGGGCAAACCTTGGCTTTAGCAGAGTCTTGTAGTGGCGGTTATGCCTCTTACCTTTTAACAAAAATTCCCGGAGCATCAGAAGTCTTTAAGGGGGCGGTTGTTGTTTATTCTCTCGAGGCAAAGAATAAGCTTTTTAAGATTCCTTCCTCTCTCCTAAAAAAAACCCAAGGGGTATCAAAAGAAGTAGCTTTAAAATTAGCTATAAGGGTACGAAAAAAATTTAATTCTGATATTGGCGGTTCTATAGTAGGATTTGCCGGTCCTAAAACAAAGACGGGGGTAAAAGCAGGAACTACCTTTATAGCTTTTAGCAACAAGACTAAACAAAAAGCAAAAAAGATAATTATTAAAGGAAGCAGAGATATCGTAAGAAAAAAAACAAGTGCCTACCTAATAGACCTAATTTATAAAGCATATGTTGAGATCTGTGGTTGAGATTCAATCTCAACCACAACCAAACTAAAATTATGAGAGCCTTTATTGCTATAGACTTACCGGAAAGAATAAAGAACAAAATAGCTGAATTAGAAAATGATTTGAAAAAGTGTGACTTGGCTTTTAGATGGGTAAAGCCGGAAAACCTTCACCTCACCTTAAAGTTCTTAGGAGATATTAACCAAGAGCAGGTTAGCAAAATCAAAGAAGCAATTACTAAAATATCAGGCGAGTTTGCCGCTTTCCAAGCAAGCTTTAACGGTTTTGGCTTTTTCCCTAATGAAAGAAGACCAAGAATATTCTTTATCAGCATTGATAAAGAAGAGCTTCTTAAAAGCATTGCCAGAGAATTAGAAGAAGAGCTGGAAACTTTAGGTTTTGATA
>CAZPYY010000084.1:0-3449 GCA_964590995.1 uncultured Planctomycetia bacterium
AAGAAAGAGAAGCCCGATTTAATCGCCATGGAAACCAAGGCCCCTGTCATAAAACAGCAATGGCGCATTATTGAGGATTTAAAAAAACTACGAACTACGAACTACGAACCACAAACTGTATTGTTCGGTGATCACGTGACTGCTCTACCTAAAGAATCTTTAACAAATTCTTCCGTTGATTTTATTTTAACCGGTGGTGATTATGATTTTTTACTTCTCAATTTATGTAATGTTCTTAAAGAAGCTAAATTATCAATTATCAATTATCAATTATCATCTAAATTAGAGCCCGGCATCTGGTATCGTGATGGCGAACAAATCAAAAACACCGGCCAGTTTCAATTAAATCACGATTTAAACTCCCTTCCCTTTATTGATAGAGATTTAACCAAGTGGAGACTCTATGCTTATAAGAATGGGAATTATCGCCGCCGGCCCGGTACTTACATAATGAGTGGCCGGGATTGTTGGTGGGGTAAGTGCACTTTTTGTTCCTGGCCTCAGCTTTATCCTCAATTTAGAACAAGGAAACCAGAGAATGTTCTAAATGAAATCGAGCACCTGGTAAATAACTATCCGATTAAAGAAATCATGGATGATACTGGAACCTTTCCGGCAGGCCGGTGGTTTGAGGAATTTTGTAAGGGGATGATTGAGAGGAAGTTAAATACGAAAATAAATCTTGATTGTAATATGCGTTTTGGCGCAGTAGATTTTCAAGGCTATAAGTTAATGAGAAAAGCCGGCTTTAGATTCTTACTTTTTGGTATTGAATCAGCAAACCAAAATACCTTAGATAGAATAGATAAGAATTTAAAGGTAGATGAGATTATTCAATCTTGCAAAGAGGCAAGGCATGCTGGCCTTTATCCTCACATAACCATAATGTTTGGTTATCCTTGGGAAAGCTACCAAGATGCCAAGAAGACCTTAGACTTAGGCCGATGGCTGCTGAAAAAGGACTATGCTTATACTATGCAGGCAACGGTTGTGATTCCTTATCCAGGAACACCTCTATTTAAGGAGTGTAAGGAGAAACATTTACTGGCAAGTTATGATTGGTCTTACTATGATATGAAGAATCCGGTAATGAAATTAAACTTTAGTTCTGAGGAACTTCCTAAGCTTGTCCAAGGCATGTATTCAGTGAGTTTTAATCCCGAATTTATCTTACGCAAGATAATTAGTATCCGAGAGATAGATGATATTAAATACTTCTCTAGAGCATTCTTAAAAGTTATCGGACATATAATGGATTTCAAAAAAAAGAGTAAATGGGTGGATGAGAAAAAGAGCAGATGAGTAAAGGGATGGGTGAGAGTAGATACTCATTTTCCCATATACCCATTAACCCATATACGCATAAACCAATTAATCCATATGCTAAATAGACTTAAGAAACTATTTAAAGACGATCTCATCCTACATACAGCAATTGTTTTTTTGGGAACTAGCTTAGTCGGGGCGTTTAACCTTCTTTATCATTTGATTACCGTAAGATTGTTAACTCCAGAGGATTATGGAACATTTAATGCTCTTGTTTCTTTTGTTATGTTTACTTCTATGGCTATTTCACCCCTAGGAACAACCTTAACTCGTTTTTTTACTGAGTACATTGCCAAGAAAGACTTTGCTACCCTTTTCTTTACCTTTAAAAAGCTTATGAAACGGCTAGTTATTATTGCTTTTATAGTGGCAGGGCTATTCTTTGTGATTTCTCCTTTATTGGCAGGATTCCTTAAGACCAGCACCTTATATGTTTTTGTCTGTGGAGGAATAGTAGTGGTGTCTTTATTTTCCCCTCCGCTTATCTCACTCTTCCAGAGTTTTCAGAAATTTATAATTTATTCTTTCTTAGGTATAGCTTCTTCAATAGGAAAGTTAATTTTTGGTACTTTATTTATGCTATTAGGTATAAAAGTCTTAGGAGGCTTATCTGGTTTCTTAGTTGGTCCAATAATAATCGTTTTAGTCGCTCTATCTTTTGTTCCCAATATCTTACGTAAAGAGATGGGCCATATTGATAAGAGTGTTTCTTTGAAGGTGAACTTAGTTCCAATATATAAGTATTTTTTTCCGGTCGGCGTTATTATGCTTTCATTCACTTTTCTTACTACTATTGATGTTATTTTAGTTAAACACTTCTTCTCATCTCTTGATGCCGGTTACTACTCTATTGCCCAGATGGTCGGCAAGATTGCTCTTTTTCTCCCTTCAGCATTAGCAATTGTAATCTTACCTAAAAGTACCAAAGCCCATGTAACTAACGGCTCTTCGACAAAACTACTTTATAAATCACTTATTATAGCCGGGGTTTGTTGTTTTGCCTTTACTCTTATTTCATTTTTGTTCCCGGATTTCCTACTTACAATTCTTACCGGTAAACTTAATCCGGTAAGTAGGAGGTTAGTGGGGTTATTTGCTCTGGCCATGAGTTTTTATGCCCTTACTTGGATAGTGATTAATTATCTCTTAGCCACCCATAACCTGAAATTTGTCTTACCACTCTTAGCTTTAACGGCTTTTGAGGCCATTGTTATTTACAATTGTCACCCCAGTTTAACTATGGTACTATATATTCTTTTAGTTTTCGGGGTAATTTCCTTATTTAGCTCACTTTTGGTAGTAAGAACTGTTCAAAAGGGGAAGATATGAGTGAAAAACGTGCTTTAATTACAGGTTCGGCAGGACTTATTGGCTCTCAGGCTGTAGAGTTTTTTATCGAGAAAGGCTTTAAAGTGGTAGGGATTGATAATGATATGCGGGCCTACTTCTTTGGTCAAGAGGCCAGCACCCAAGAAAACAAGACCCGTCTCGAAGAGGCCTTCGGAGATAAATATATACATTTAGATATAGATATACGGGATAAGACAAAAATTGAGGAAACTTTTAAAAAGTATCCTTTTGATCTTATAATCCATACCGCAGCTCAGCCATCCCATGATTGGGCTGCTAAGGAGCCTTTTACCGATTTTGAAATCAATGCCAATGGAACTTTAAATTTATTAGAATATTGCCGAATGTATTCTCCCGGGGCCGTTTTTATATTTACTTCTACCAATAAAGTTTACGGAGATACTCCTAATAAATTGCCTTTAGTAGAGTTAGAGGCGCGGTGGGAGTTACCGGAAGACCATTGTTTTTACAATGGAATAGATGAAAGCATGTCTATCGATAACTCTACCCATAGTCTTTTTGGCTCTTCTAAAGTAGCTGCTGATATTTTAGTTCAAGAGTATGGAAGATATTTTGGTCTTAAATCAGCTAGTTTTAGAGGCGGATGTCTCACTGGCCCCTTGCATCAGGGGGCTGAGCTTCATGGGTTCTTAGCTTATCTGGCTAAGTGTGTTGCTACCGGCAGGCAATATACTATTTACGGCTACAAGGGCAAACAAGTAAGGGATAATATTCATTCTTTTGACTTAGTAAATGCTTTTTGGCACTTCTAT
>CAZPYY010000085.1:0-3366 GCA_964590995.1 uncultured Planctomycetia bacterium
TAAATAAATTAGGTGAGATTCGGGTAATATCTCAAGCCGGAGATGGCGGAACCGGAGATATTGGCTTACAGGCTATCTCAGGGATGCTCGAGAGGGGCCAAGATGTCTTATTTGTTTGTTACGATAATGAAGCTTATATGAATACTGGTATTCAGCGCAGTGGTTCTACGCCATTCCATGCTAATACTACTACCTCACCGGTAGGTAAGGAATCTCTGGGTAACCCTAGACCTAAAAAACCTGTGGTTGAGATTTGCGCTGCCCACCATATACCTTACTCAGCTACGGCATCAGTAGGTAACCCTAAGGATGTTGAGAGAAAGGTCAAAAAAGCCTTATCAATAAGGGGTCCAAAATACTTACAAATTCATGTACCTTGCCCTTTAGGCTGGAAATCAGAACCAGCTCAAACAATAGAAATTGCAAAACTTGCAGTTGCAACCGGATTATATCCTTTAGTAGAATATGAGTATGGGAAACTTGTTAAGGTTATGAAAATTACTTCCCTAAAACCAGTCGAAGAATATCTTAAAACTCAAGGTAGGTTCAGACACCTACTCAAAAACAAAGAAGCGCTACAAGAAGTTCAGGAAGTAGCTAGCAAAAACATAGACTACTACGGCCTTAAATAAAAATTAAAACGATATTGTAAAGGAGGAGAGATGGCAAAGGTTATTGTTGATGAAAATGCTTGTGTAGGTTGCGGTTTGTGTGTAACTGCTTGCGCTAACGTCTTTGAGTTAGGTGAGGATGGTATCGCCAAAGTAAAGGCTAATGGGTGTTCGGATTGCGATCTTCACGACGTTGCTTCCCAGTGCCCGGTAAACTGCATCATTGTAGAAGACTAATTAATACTTAAGGATAACAAAATACCCCATCCCGAGGTTGATAGAATCTTGAGATGGGGTTTTATTTTACTGAGGGAAGTTTTATGATTATTTCTTGATTTAGTTTAGTGATAAGCATTATTTTTTCAAGGAATAGTTTTCTTTCTTCGATTTTATCGTAGTAATCTTTTCTTTTAGTCTGAAAATCTGCCTCATCGATAGGAGTCTTATCTTTTAATTGTAAGATGTAAGCCCCTTTATCTAAGGCCACAATTTCGGGATGAATTTCGTCTTGGTTGAGAGAAAAGACTATTGCGCTCACCGTATTATCTAACCCTATGCCTTCTATGTAATCGTAGTGCTTCAAAAAATCGGTTTCCTTGAACTCAACATTGTTTTTGTTTGTAAACTTACTAAGATCGGTTATTTTTCGCTCATTTATTTCTTTCAAAAGGTCAGACGAGAATCTTTTTGCCTCTTCTTTTGCGCGAGAAGCAATTAGTTCTTCTTTAACCTCGGCTTCGATTTCACCTAAGGAGGGGATAAAAACCGGCCGCTCATCTTCCTTGCCGACAATTATAAAATCGCGGCCTAAATCTATCGGCGGGCTTATTTGATTTATTTCTAAGCCAAAGGCTATCTGAGTTATCTCTTGTTTCCAACCGGCTTCTTTAATTGGGTCATCTTTTTTAATGAAGCCCGTTTCTTTAATCTCAAGGGAGGTTTTTCCTTTGAGTTCATCAAGTGTCTTAAGTTTAGCTAAACCGTCTATCTCCTCAGGGCTCATATTGTCTTCTTCGGTTATTAAGGCATACTTTATGTTTATTGTCGGCTCTCTTTGGAAAAGAGCCTTATTGTTCTGGTAAAACTCTTCAATCTCATTAGGCTTTATTCCTATGTCTACGCGAAATTTTTCATAGGGGACAAAAAGGTAGGCAATTTTTGCTTCTTGGTTTTCGATTAGGTATAACGACTTTATCTCAGCGTCACTAACCGTGACCTGAAGAAGTTCTTCCCATAATTTATTTATGGTGATAAGTTCTCGCATATATTCTTCAAAACTTCGCGGGGTAAGGTTAATATTAACGGCTCGGGAGATATGTTTTATGTACCTTTGGTAAGAGTCCTTATCGAACTTTTCGCCTCGCGAAAAGTTGCGGTTAATCCACTTTACAATTTCTTGGTCAGTAACTTTTATATTTGCTTCCTTGGCTTTCCAAAGTAGGCGAAAGTACATTCCGGCTCTTTCAATGATTTGTTCACCGGTAATTGTCTTTTGCTCATCTTGCAGATTAGCGTAGAGGATGAAATCGAGACGGACTAGGTCAATATAATGCCTGAAGTTCGGAATGGGTATTTTACGGTCTCCGATTGCAGCAGTTACAGCTTCTTCTCTTTGTCTTAAAAAAGATCTAGCCCCAGAGAGAACAAAAACCACAATAACAACTCCGGCCACTACCCAAAGAATCTTTTTCGCATGTTGTCCGCGAATCGTAGTAAGCATAGGCCTATCATAACTTCTCCGGGAAAATTTTCAAGGTATTTCTTTAACCGCTCCCCAAAAAATGGCCTTGCAAAAAATACCGGCCTATGTTATCCTTTAAGTGAAAATATTCTTTGAAAACATGGGGGTGCACGGACTCGACTTAGAGACTAGGGGAAGTGGTTGCATGCCGTAGGGGTAAGGCCGAACGTATCCGGGCTTACAAAACACAAAGGCAACACCTTTCGTTGCAACACCTGCTTACGCAGTTAGCTAAGCAGGGTCCTTAAGTTTTTGTCTCAGGAAATTTAAGGATTCATTTTTGAGACTCGGAATAAATCTCTTGCTTTGAGGATTTATTCTTAAAAAATTTCGAAGCTGCCCTCTAGGGAATCCGGCCTTTTGGAGCCTCTAGAGAAAAGCTAAACAGAAGGCTAAGCATGTAGGAGCTGTTCCTCAACCCTTTAAGGACGGCGGTTCAAATCCGCCCACCTCCACCATGTTTTCTAAAGAAAAGTAATTATATGGTAAGGTAGTTATTCTAAAAGGAGGTATTATGGCTAAGAAAAAGGAATCTTTGAAAGCGACTTTTGACAAGTTGTGGCCACAAGCAAAAAAAGAAATAGACACCGGCGTAAAAAATGCAAAAAAGATGCTGGCTAAGAGCGAGAAGTACCTTAAAGAGCTTTCCGAAAAAGGCGCTGCCCAAACTAAAAAATTATCTTTATCGATAAAAAGAGAGAAAGCCTATTATGATTTAGGCAAAGCGGTATCGGCTGCATCTTCAACCAAGTGGAGGACCAGCCGAAAAATATCTTCATTGGTTAAGGAAATTAAGGTTCTGGATAGGGATATACGCAAAATTAAATAATTTACCTCACTAGAAAACAAAACCATCTATCGGGACACGTCAACTACCAGTTGGGAAGGAGAGATATCATATTGGAAGTTAATGTCAATACCTCCAATTTTAAAGAAGAGGTTATTGATTCCGAAATACCGGCCTTGGTAGACTTTTGGGCTCCTTGGTGTGGTCCTTGTCAAATGATTGCACCC
>CAZPYY010000086.1:0-3171 GCA_964590995.1 uncultured Planctomycetia bacterium
TGGTTTTTGTAATTATTGTTTTCTGAATTAAATAACTAGATAAACTATATAAACTCGACAAACTATTTGAGTGCTTTTACCAAAAGAGCGGCATTATGACCTCCGAACCCTAAAGAATTAGACATGACGACTTTTACATCTTCGGCCCTAGCCTCATTAGGTGTATAATTCAAATCACATTCAGGATCAGGATTTTCATAATTTATTGTAGGAGGAATAATCTTATTTTTAAGGGCTAAACAACAGGCAATAAATTCAATTGCACCGGCAGCACCTAAAGTATGGCCGGTCATTGATTTTGTAGAACTGATTAAGACTTCTTTAGCGTGAGAACCAAAGGTGCTCTTTACAGCTTTGGTCTCCATGATATCATTTAACTTTGTGCTTGTTCCGTGAGCATTGAGGTAAATTTTCTCATCACAGGATACACCAGCCTCATCCAAAGTAAGAGACATTGCCTTTGAAGCTGCACCGCCTTCAGGGTCAGGCGCTGTTATGTGAAAGGCATCACAAGTTGCTCCATATCCGGTCAATTCTCCGTAGATAAAAGCATTTCTCTTTTTAGCGTGCTCTAGCTCTTCTAAAACAATAATTCCTGCTCCTTCAGCTATAACAAACCCATTCCTCTGCTGGTCAAAAGGCCGGCTTGCTCTTTGGGGCTCATCATTACGCTTGGAGAGTGCTTTTAAAGCACAAAAACCACCTACTCCTAAAGAAACTACACAAGCCTCTGCTCCTCCACAGACCATAAGAGTAGCTTTACCCCCTTTTATGACCCGATAACCCTCACCAATAGCATGGGCCCCGGAAGCACAAGCAGTAACCGTGCAGAAATTAACGCCCTTTAGCTTAAAGCGTATAGCTACATGCCCGGCAGCTTCATTGGTAATCAGCATCGGAATCATAAAAGGAGAAAGCCTCTTTGGTCCTTTCTCCAGAAGAACTTTATGCTCCTTCTCAATTGTCTCCAGACTTCCGACACCTGAACCAATAATTGTGCCTATTTGATAGGGGTCAACCTGCTCTAAATTTATGCCACACTCTTCTATAGCTTCTTCTGCGGCCTTAAGAGCAAATTGGACAAAGCGCGGGGTTTTTCTCTCATCTTTAGGGGAAAAATGGGAGGGAGGTACAAAATCCTTTACTTCACCGGCAATTCTAGAATCGAAATCTTTTGCATCGAAATTGGTGATTTTTCCTACACCGCTCCTGCCATTAGTTAAGGAATCCCAAAAGGAACCCTTCTCATTCCCAACAGGGGAAATAACACCACATCCGGTTACAACTACCCGTCTCATCTTTTCAAAAAACTATGCCTCTTTCTTACTAATCTTTTCTTCGATATACTTAACTGCATCACCAACAGTAGTAATCTTCTCAGCATCTTCGTCAGGAATTTCTATTCCGAATTCCTCTTCCAAAGCCATAACAACTTCTACTGTATCTAAAGAATCTGCTCCTAAATCATCAATAAAGGAACTCTCTGGTTTAATTTCTTCTTTTTTTACTCCTAGCTGTTCGGAAATAATATCCTTTACCTTTTCGTCAACACTCATCTTTAAACCTCCTTTAAGTTTGCTAAATCATCCCGCCATCAACTACCAGAACTTGGCCAGTTATATAATCAGCCCGGTCTGAGGCTAAAAACAATACTGCCCTGGCTACATCATCTGATGTGCCAAATCTATTTAGAGGTATTCTCTTTAACATCTCCTCTTTCACCTTATCCGGTAAAACATCAGTCATCTTAGTCTGAATATAACCGGGAGCAATAGCATTAACACATATGTTTCTTGAGCCTAATTCTTTAGCAAAGGTCTTAGTAAGCCCAATTAAACCTGCCTTGGATGCTGAGTAATTTGCCTGCCCGGGATTGCCAATTATCCCAATAATTGAAGAGATATTGATTATCTTGCCCTGGCGCTGTTTTACCATATACTTTGCGCAGAGCTTGGAGCACAAAAATGCCCCCTTTAGATTTACTGTAATTACCTTATCCCAATCGCTTTCAGAGAGCCTCAGGGCCAAATTATCCCTGGTTATGCCTGCATTGTTAATTAATATATCAATCTTTGTGGAGTTGTCAATAATTTTGTTTAGGGCTTCCTCAACTCCTTTACTATCAGTGACATCAACAACATAATATAAGCACTCACTATGGTTGGAAAGCTCTTTTTGGGCTTCTTTTAGGGTCTCCTCAACCAGATCCAAGATTACTACCTTAGCCTTAAGCTTAGCAAAATTTAGGGCAATTT
Source organism: uncultured Planctomycetia bacterium (assembly GCA_964590995.1). Taxonomy (GTDB): domain Bacteria; phylum Omnitrophota; class Gorgyraeia; order Duberdicusellales; family 4484-171; genus Susulua. The sequence continues at coordinate 2,256 of CAZPYY010000086.1, forward strand.
GCCGGCCTATGCCCTGGGCAGCTCCGGTAACCACAACAACTTTACCTTCAAAACTCATATATCCTCCTTAAAAGTTCTAATGCAAGGATAAACTCTCTAAATCCTGACTTTCTCCAATATTAATAACCTTGGCCTCGCGATCTATCTTTCTCATTAGACCACGTAAAACCTTTGATGGACCAATCTCAAAAAATAAATCCACTCCGGCCTTTATCATAAAGCCTACACAATCATTCCATAGAACCGAGGATGTTAATTGCTCTAGGAGGTTTTTCTTAATCTCTTCGCTCTTGGTGTGACCAGAAGCGGTAAAATTACTAACAATAGGAACTTTAGCATCAGAAAACTTCATCCCTTCAACAACACTTGCTAAATGTTCCTTAGCCGGATTCATAAAAGGAGAGTGAAAGCCACCACTAACTACTAGCTCGATAACTCTTGCTCCAGTAGCTTCTAAGGCTCTAAATATATCATCCTCCCTTGATTTTTCTAAAGAAATAACTGTCTGCTGGGGCGAGTTTATATTAGCGATATAAAAATTTTCTTTTTTCGCTATACCTTCTAATGTTTCTCTCTCAAGACCAATAACTGCAAACATAGTAGAAGGATTAGCTATAGCTGCCTCCTGCATGGCCTTAGCTCGTTGGTGCACTAAAACTACTAAGTCTTCTAAGCTTAAAACTTCGGCAGCATATAAACAACTATACTCACCTAAACTTAATCCTGATAAATAATCTATTCTTGACTCTTTCTCTTTAAACACTTCAAAAGCGGCCAAACTAACTGCTAGAATAGCTAGCTGTTGAGTGGATGTTTCTTTAAGCTCAGATTCTTGACCTCGAAAACACTTCTTAGATAAAGAAAATCCTAAAATCTTATCTATCGAGGAGAAAATACTCTTAGCTTGAGGGAAATT
>CAZPYY010000087.1:0-3096 GCA_964590995.1 uncultured Planctomycetia bacterium
GGTCTCAATAATCCCTAAAACCATTATATATTGGCCAAATCCCTTGCCAGTCTCAGCTAAAGCATCAGAGGCGCTTGCTCCGGCTTTACCCTGCATCCAGGCTGAAGCACCCATGGCCAAACCAGCAGCTAGGCCGATTATCATCTGATAGATATAGGTTTGGGGAGTAGCTGGAAGATTAGCTTCGATTATCTTACCCCTTAAAATCATACCGTAAATTGTCTGAGTTAAGGGAGCTCCAACAAAAGCAACCAGAGCAAATGGTGCGGCTTTGTTCTGAGCAAAAGCCTTCTTCCAAGCTCCAACTGCAGCCATACCAGCAACTCCAGTGCCTAAAGCTGAACCTATAGCAGCGAAAGTTAAAGACAAATTCATATCACCAAAACCTTGAATCATATCACACCTCCTTAATGACCCTGCCAACAGCGGGGGTAAAAATAATTTAATCCTTAAATGGTTCGTATTTAATGCCTGACCACTCCATATCTAAGTGGCCGGAGAACTCTAACATATTAAGCCGTATACCGTGAACAACCACAGCCATTAAAGCTAAGAGTATATTTAAAGCATGGCCTAAGAAGAGTATCAGAGCTGCCATTACTCCGGAGAATATACTATTGATGCCTGAACCTAAAGCCATATTATTAAAAGCCATAGCTACTGCTACTGTAGCATAGCCAACAGCAAATAAACGTAAGTAAGAGACTACGTCTGAAAAAGAACTAATAACCTTTAAGGGCAAATCAGCTAATGAAAGCAGAGCGCCTTTAAATATATTCTTCTTAGGGTAAGAGAACAAAATAACTAAACCAGCACCAAGGATAAAGAGGGTTAAAGTAATAGCCGGAACTTCCTTGTTTAAAACTAACTTGCCGGCAATAAAAAATACGCTCCAGACAATACATATCCAGCCTAGCTGAGATAGGGCCAGCCGAGAATTAATAAAGCGAAAAACCCTTATTCCATGGGCTATAGTCAGATGAATTGCCCCAATAAAAAAACACAGATATATCATAAAAATCTGGTTAGACCCAACAAAGCTATTTATATTATCTATTACCAAGGAGTTTAAGAAAGGTAGCCGAGCTATTCTTTCCAAACCAAACCAGGTACCGGTAAGCGCTCCCCAGATAACAGTAGCTCCGCTTAAGAGATAGAGTAAGAAGAAGATATTTTGCTGGGCCTTCTTAAATTTGCGTTGAGCAAAAAAGATAATTGCTAAGAATAATAAACCATAGCCAGCATCGCCAACTAACATAGCAAAGAAGACACTAAAGAAAATCAGAAACCAGAAGCTTATATCATACTCTCTATACCCAGGAATAGTGCCCATAAATTTAAATATCGGTTTTATAATCTCTACCCAGCGGGGGTTACGAATAAGTGTTGGCACCTCTTCATCCTCATCCGGTTCCTGGTCAACTGTTGCCCAGCCTTCCCTGTTAGCAGCTTTGTTGATTTCAGAGACTGCTTCAACCGGACAAAATCCTTGGATGCAGCAGATCTCTCCCTTGTGAGAAGCACCGAACCGGATATTATAAAACTCTAATTTTTTTAAAACTTCTTTTCGGTATTCGCTGAATTGTTTCTTGTAGGTAGCAGCTTTAGCTAGTTCTTTATTAATCTCTCCCAGCTCTCTTTGAGCAACTATTAATTTTCGCTGCAAAGAACGTAAATTCTCTTGAGGAATTTCCACCTCTTCTAAGTTTAAAGACTCTTCTTGGCTATTTAAAAAAGCTGCTAGATAAAACCTCCCTTTATTCTTCCCTAGAGTATAAACCAGCTTATCTTTAGGAAGTTGCCTTAGGTCTTTTTTGCTCCCAACATAGAGCTTTACAAATACACCGGTTCCTCTTAACTCGGCTAAAGAGTGCACTGAAACATCCCCCCACTCCTTAAACCAAACCTCTTTGTCTTGGAGCTCTCTAAGTCTATTTTCAAGCTCGTGTTTCTTTCTGTTTAGAATAATGACCTCTTTTACATAAAAAGAAATATGGTGCTTATCTAGGTCTTTGCTTTGAGTTTTTGAGTCACCAAGAAGATGCAGGGCTCGATCCAGAAGTTGTAATCTGTTGTCCCAGGTTGAGATAACATCAGCAGCAGGCTCTTCCATGTGTTTAATATGCATAAGGCCTAGACCCCTTAAGTGTCCTAAAGCACTATTTATATGCTTATTAGAGATGAGCAGGGTAATTTTTTTCATCTTAACTATCATACTCTCAAAGCCTCTTTTCTTCTCTCTATCTTGGTTTTAGCAATCTTTCCCCTTACAACTTCAGCAATCTGAAGCTCACCCAAGTGTATTTGTATGACTCGGATAGTCTCCTGAGCCTCGGGTATCTTTACTTTTTCAAATAAATTAACTCTTTGAGTAGCAATCCTTAACTCTTCTTTCAAGATATCTATCTGCTTATGATATATGAGTAACTTTGCTTTTAGAGTTAACATCTCCTTCTCTATGAAAATAGCTTTATCAACCCAAAGAGGTGTAAGTAGAAGGTCGTAGGGTCTCTGGCTAAAATCAACATTTAAAAATACTGGTATATCTATTCCGGCAACGTTTCCTTCTTCAGTATTTATCTTATCGAGCCTACAGAATTCCTCTAAAGCAACGTCTTCAGCAAATACATCAATCCACTTTAAAACGCTGCTTCTTAAATTATTGACTTCGCAAGAGGAATTTTGGATGGCTTGGTGGACTTTTGTCATCTCCAGCTGCAATTGTTTCTTCTTAAGTTGCAGCATCGGTAGATAACGCCTGTATCTCTTAAGATCTTCTTTTTGTTTTTTTAATTCGTTTTTAGTTAATCTGATTTTAGCCATTTACTCACTTTTTGGCCAGAACTCCTTTATCAAGTCTGTGCGGAAGCTGGTCTCATCAGGCGAAAAGCACTGAGCAAGAATCTTCCAGCCATTATCAAGGGCATCTTCTAAGGAAATTTTAACTGATAAATCCATCATCTGAGATTCAAAAAGTTTTCCGTACTTTAATAACTTCTTATCCCAATTGCTCATCCGAAAGCCCATAGCCTTCTTCTCTTGGCTCTCTTTAAATTGAGCATAGAGCTGTATCATTCCGTCCATAATTGCCCGATG
>CAZPYY010000088.1:0-3068 GCA_964590995.1 uncultured Planctomycetia bacterium
TCAACTGGGAAAAGGCCAACTATGACAACTTACACATTTTCGCTTGCGTTACCTTCCAAAAACAAAGGTTGACCTCTCTAAGCACTTCTGCTACAATAATAATTGCCTGAAATGAGCATTTATCGATGAATTCTCGCCTTGTTTCTAGATAAAAGCTATTATTTATGGGGTTGACAGATAGGTACTAAGAAGGTATTATGTAGGTTGCATTATGATAAATAAGACTAAAAAGAAGAAAATAATTGATAAGTTTAAGGAGCATGTGGAGGATACTGGTTCAGCCGCAGTGCAGGTTGCTCTGCTTAGTGAGAGAATAAGCTATCTTACCGAGCATCTTAAGAAGCATAAGAAGGATTTTCATTCCCGCCGAGGTCTTCTAATCCTCGTAGGAAGGCGTCGACGCCTGCTTACTTACCTTAAAAATAAAGACCCTCAAGGCTACGGAGAGGTTGTAAAGGAGCTTAAGATTTAATAGAATGGCCGCCTCGTTATCTATTCCCAATTTAGGAAAAAGTCCTTTTGTCTTGTCAACTGGTGAATGGGCTAAACAAGCCAATGGTAGTGTCAGTATCACTTATGGTGATACTGTTGTTTTAGCTACTGCTTGTATGTCTAAAGAAGCATCTGCGGGCAGGGATTTCTTTCCGTTAATGGTAGAGTATCAAGAGAGAACTTATGCTATGGGGAAAATCCCCGGCGGTTTTTTTAAAAAAGAGGGAAGACCTAAAGATAAAGAAATACTCACCGCTCGTCTTATTGACCGGCCCCTAAGGCCGCTTTTTCCTAAAGGGATGACCAATGAAGTTCAGGTCGTCACCATGGTTTTATCTAGCGACGCTAAGAATGATCCTGATGTTTTAGCTGTTAATGCTGCCAGTTGTGCTCTTCTTATATCGGATATCCCTTTTACTAACCCTGTAGGAGCAGTAAGAATTTCCAAAGTGAGGGATAAGCTTGTGGTTAATCCTACTTATGAAGAAAGAGGAGATTCTCCTATGGATTTGGTAGTGGTGGGAACAGATAGTAAGATAATAATGCTTGAGGGTGGACTTAATGAAATAGCTGAAAAAGAAGCTTTAGAGGCAATAAAATTTGCTCATCCCTTTATAAAAGAAATCATTAAGTTGCAGCATGAACTCAAGAAGAAAGTAGGAAAGGACAAAAAAGAACTTCCTTTATCTGAAGTAAATAAAGAGTTGTTAGAGACAGTTCGAGGCAAAGTTGGCTCAAAACTCCAAGAAGCCTATTGCTTAACAAATAAAGAAGAAAAAGGTGTATTTTTAAAAGGGTTGCTTTGTTTATTAAATGAAGGATTAGTAAGTGAGGAGTCGGGGATCACTGAAGGAGATATTTCAACTGCAGTGCATATTTTAGAAGAGGAAACTTTACGAAAGAAGATACTGGAGGAAGAGAAGCGGCCTGATGGCAGGTCTATAACCGATATAAGAGCTATTGAATGTATAGTTAAAGCTTTACCTCGCACTCATGGTTCAGCTACCTTTACTCGAGGCCAAACTCAATCTTTGGCAGTTACTACCTTAGGAACCAGCTCAGATGAACAATTCATCGAAGCATTAGAGGGTGAGAGTACAAAACACTTTATGCTGCACTACAGTTTTCCTCCTTTTAGTGTCGGCGAGGTAAAATTCATGAGAGGACCTTCTCGGAGGGATATCGGCCATGGGGCTTTAGCCGAGAAATCGCTTGCCCCGATAATCCCCTCTAAAGAGGAGTTCCCTTATACTATCAGAATAGTTTCTGAAATATTAGAATCAAACGGGTCTTCATCTATGGCCTCAGTATGCGCAGGTTCCCTGTCTTTGATGGATGCCGGAATTCCGATAAAAGAAGCAGTAGCCGGAATTGCCATAGGTTTAATTGCCGGGGATAAAGATTATAAGATTCTTACTGATATTGCCGGTGCTGAAGATCACTATGGTGATATGGATTTTAAAGTTGCCGGGACTAAAAATGGCATTACTGCTATCCAGTTGGATACAAAGATAGACGGTTTAACTTTTAAGATGATCGAAGATGCTCTCGAAAGAGCAAAAGAGGCTCGTTCATTTATTTTAGGAAAGATGAAGGAATCTATAGATTTGCCGCGAGGAGAGCTTTCAGAATATGCCCCAAAGATAAGATCATTTGAGGTAAATCCTGATAAGATCGGAGCGATTATTGGTCCGGGCGGTAAGGTAATAAAGAGGATTCAACGGGAGAATAAAGTTACTGTAGATATTGACGATGAGACAAACGTTGTTTCAGTAGCAGCTGATACAGTTGAAGACTTAGAGAGAGCCGTAAAACAGATTACTAACTTAGTTAAAGATATAGAGGTTGGGGAAATTTACGAGGTTAAAGTCGAAAAGATAGTTAACTTTGGTGCATTTTGTGAAATCGCACCCGGGAAAAGTGGTTTAATCCATGTCTCTGAACTTTCCGATGGATTTGTGAAGGAAGTAGGAGAATTCTTAAAAATCGGAGATATTGTAAACGCAAAGGTCATTGGAGTTGACCCCCAAGGAAAAATTAGACTTAGCCTAAAACAAGCAAAATAATGAGGAATCTCTCTTCTTTCCTGAAGAGCACTGTCCTGTTTCTTGTCTCCCTTCTAATACTTCTAAGTTTAATCTCTTACACCCCTAAAGATATAGCCCTTCTCAGTTCTCCGGCTCCGAGATCTATCTCTAATCTTATTGGTATCGGAGGCGCTTATTTGGCTTTTTTCCTCTTTTTTGTCTTTGGCTACGCTGCCTATTTTTTTCCTTTCGCCCTTTTCTTCCTAAGCTTAGATAAATTAGGTATTTTGCGTTTCTCGGGGTTGGGGAAGAGCAAGGTTATAAATATTTTAGCTTTCCTTTTTTTCATTATTTTTCTCTCAACATTTATTGGATTATTTCCTGATGTTAATACCGAAATATTTAAATCCGGAGGAATAGCCGGATTCTTTTTAGCCGGATTTTTTAATAAGTATTTAGGAGTTTATGGATCCTTTATTACTGTTCTTTTGCTGGTAGCAATAAATGCTATTCTCTTTTTCGGTTTTTTCTTTGTTGATATTTTAAAAG
>CAZPYY010000089.1:0-2883 GCA_964590995.1 uncultured Planctomycetia bacterium
AAATTCAATGTTTCTACGGCCACAGCCTTTATTGTCAGCGCTGCTGGTGTAAAACTGGCTAAACATGGCAATAGGGCAATGTCTTCAAGCTGCGGGAGTGCTGATGTTTTAGAGGCTTTAGGGATAAATATCGGAGTTTCAGCTTCAGTTATGGAGGAGGCAATAAAAAAGATAGGCATAGGCTTTCTTTATGCTCCTTTATACCACCCATCTTTAGGTAAGGTAGCTAAGATAAGAAGAGAGATGGGAATAAGGACGATTTTTAACATCTTAGGCCCTCTTTGTAATCCGGCCCTAGCTAATTACCAGCTTCTCGGGGTTTATGATCCCAGCTTAACTCTTCCCTTGGCCCGGGTTTTAAGGAGATTAGGGGTAAGAAGAGCTTTTGTTGTTTACGGTAAGGATGTTTGTGATGAGGTTTCTCTTGCCGGTTCAACCAAAGTAGCTTTTTTAAATAATAAAAAAATCAGTACTTTGACTCTAAGCCCTTCTGGCTTTGGTTTGAAGAGGGTTAAGTTAAAAGATCTATTGGTTAAGGATGCAAAGTCAAGTGCTAACCTCATAAGAGAGATATTTGCCGGCAAGAGGGGGGCTGCTCGGGATATTGTCTTGGCTAATGCCAGTGCTTGTTTTTATATTTTAGGTAGGGTAAAGGACTTCAAGCAGGGTGTTAAGATGGCAGTTGAGTTAATAGATACCAAGAGGGCAAAGCGTAAGCTTTCAGAATTTAAGGAATTTTTAGACGAAAATGCATAAAATACTCTCACTTATTCTAGACGCTAAGAAGGAACGGGTTAAAGTTTTAAAAAAGAACCGTCAGGCTTTTCTCTCTTTAATAAAGAGGGCCCCGGCTCCAATATCTTTTAAAAATGCCATAAAGAGAGAAGGGAAAATTTCCCTTATTGCTGAGGTAAAACAAGCTTCTCCTTCGGCAGGGATATTGCGTAAGGGTTTTTCTCACCTAGATCTAGCCAAAACATTTAAGAGGTTAAAAGCCAATGCTATATCAGTAGTTACTGAGGAGGATTTCTTCTTAGGAAAGATCAATTATATTGAAGATATTAAGAAACGGGTCAATCTACCTATATTGCGTAAGGATTTTATACTTGATGAGGTTCAGGTCCTAGAGTCAAGAGCAGTGGGTACTGACGCTATCTTACTTATAATGGGTATTCTAGATGAGGAAAAAATAAAAAACCTTTATAAAGTAGTTAAGGATTTAGGTATGGATGTCTTAGTCGAAGTGCATACCGAAAAGGAATTAAAAAAAGTCCTTAAGATGGGCGTAGACATTATTGGGGTAAATAGCCGTAACCTGCATACGTTTCAAGTTAATCTCGAACGGACAAAGAAACTCTTACCGTTTATTCCTGAAGATATAGTTAAAGTTAGTGAGAGCGGAATACAGACCCTAAAAGATGTTCTGCTTCTAAAAGGTTTAGGTGCAAATGCAGTGCTTATTGGAGAAGCCCTGATGAAGGCAAATAATCTTGAGGAAAAAATAAAAGAACTGAATATTGATGCATGATCTAATACGAGTTACCGCTAATTTAAGAGACAAATTACCACGAATAAATACAGATTCGTGGCAATTCGATAAAATTTTTATAAATTCGTGATTGAAAAGATGATAAAGGTAAAGATTTGTGGCATTACTAATTTAGAAGACGCTCTCCTGGCTTCTTTTGCTGGTGCTGATGCTCTGGGGTTTATTTTTTCAAAGAAAAGTCCTCGCTATATTAGTAAAAGAAAAGCTGGAGAAATCATTCAGCGCTTAGACCCTTTCTTAGCCAAAGTCGGTGTTTTCCTCGATCAAGAAAAACAAGAGGTCTTAGATATTGCTTCTTCTCTTCACCTTGATATTTTGCAATTTCACGGAAAAGAAGCTCCGGCATATTGTCACTTCTTTAAACCAAGATTTAAGATTATAAAGGTATTTTTCCCTGAGGATAGCCCTTATGAGGGAAAAATCTCACGCTATAAGATTGATGCCTTTATGTTTGACATGAAGTATGAGGAAAAGACAAAAGGCAAGAGGATACTGCCGGCTAAAGTTTTAAAAGAGGTAGCCGGCCTTATAAAAAAGGACAAAAGAGTGATTATATCCGGAGGTCTTAATATAAAGAATATAGGTAATGCCAAGAAGTTAAAGCCTTATGCCCTAGATGTGGCTAGCGGGGTAGAGAGTATGGTAGGCAAGAAAGATAGCCAACTGGTAAAGATATTTATAAAGAAGGCCAAATATGAAGCTGCCTAACAGAAAAGGATATTTTGGAGAATTTGGCGGAAAGTTTATCCCCGAGACTATTTCCTTATGCTTAGAGGAACTAGAGAGAGCATATAGTAAGGCCAAGAGAAGTAAGAAGTTTAAAAAGAGATTAGATTTTTATCTTCGCGAATATGCTGGCAGGCCTTCTTCTCTTTATTTTGCTAAGAATTTAAGCAAACACTTGGGGATTAAAGTTTACTTTAAGAGAGAAGATCTTCTTCATACCGGTGCTCATAAGATAAATAACTCTTTAGGCCAGGGTTTCTTGGCAGAGTTTATGGGCAAGAAGAGAATAATTGCTGAGACCGGAGCCGGCCAACATGGAGTTGCTGTAGCTACCATTGCTAGTCTTCTAGGCTTGGAGTGTGATATTTATATGGGCGAAGAAGATGTAGCCAGGCAGAGTATGAATGTATTTCGGATGAAGGTCTTAGGAGCAAGAGTAGTCCCGGTTAAAAGCGGCTCTAAGACCTTAAAAGATGCTTGCAATGAAGCTTTTAGAGATTGGGTAACGAACGTACGCGGTACATATTATCTTCTTGGTTCAGTTGTCGGCCCGCATCCTTATCCGATGATTGTTAGGGATTTTCAGGCTGTTATTGGAAAAGAAGCAA
>CAZPYY010000090.1:0-2855 GCA_964590995.1 uncultured Planctomycetia bacterium
GGGCAAACTCCCGAAGCTGAATGTTAGAACTATTGATATCAGGAAGTTTTCTTCTTCGTCCTAAAATTGTAGTAACAAAGCCCTGTTTTTCTGCCTTAAGTATTGTTTTGGTTATGTATTCTTTGACCTTGGGATAACGCTGGAAATAACCATCAATGAAATTTTGTGCTTCGGCAGGGGTAATTTTTAACTCCTTAGAGAGGCCGAAAGAACTCATTCCATAAACAATTCCAAAATTTACTCTTTTAGCTATATTACGCTGAAGCTCGCTTATTTTTTCTGGTTTGACTCCAAAAAGGAGTCCGGCAGTAAAGCTGTGAATATCTAAATCCCGATCAAAGGCTTTAATTAAATTCTCATCGCCGGATAAATGAGCAAGGATTCTTGGCTCGATTTGGGAGTAATCTCCAGAAAGAATATAACCACTATCAGAAGAAGGAATAAATGCCTCTCTTAAGCCTTGCGAGAACTGACCCTTTACCGGAATGCTCTGTAAATTAGGCGAGGAACTCGAAAGCCTGCCGGTTTGAGTTCCGGTCTGATTAAATTGAGTATGCAGCACTCCTTTATTCTTCTCGACCTCCTCTATCAAAGGAAGAATATATGTTGTTTTTAATTTATTTAAGTGCCGATACTCTAATATAAGGCCGGTTATAGGATACTTGGAGGACAATTTACCTAAGACCTCCTCGTTAGTAGAATATCCTGTCTTTGTCTTCTTTAAAGGTGTTATGCCTAAATCATCAAAGAGTATAGCCGAAAGCTGCTTAGGGGAATTGAGATTAAATTCCTTACCAGCAATCTTAAAAATCTTACCCTTAAGGCTCTCGCACTTCTTATCTACTCTCTTTTGTAGATCTTTAAGGGTTTTTACCTGAATCTTTACCCCTTGTTTTTGCATCTTGCTAAGTATAGGAATAAGCGGCATCTCTACCTCATAGAAAAGCTTATCTAGCCCCTCCTCTTTCAACTTAACTGATAATAATCTATAGAGCTGGTAAACAAAATAAGGAGTAGACTCTGCTGGTATCTCTGGAAAGTGTTCCCCAAGATAGTGGGAGACTAAGGTAGAGAGAGCATAATCAGGTAGAGCTGATTCAAGCAAATAAGTAGCAATCTTTGCATCGAAGAAGAGTCCTTTTAATTTAATGCCTTCTAAATTAGCAAGCTGACTCTTAAAGCTATAGGATATCTTCTTTATCTTCTCATCCTCTAATATCTCTTTTAACATCGAAGTCGAAACCTTATAAACACACTTCTTATCTTTATCAAAGACAAAAGAGCCCTCTGGCTGGATAAATAGAAAAATCTCAACTCTCGCTAATTGCTCTAGCCCCTTCTTAGGTATCCCATCCTTTACTTCTAAATCTAAATTTAAAGCCGGAGCTGGAAAACTTTTGAGAAAAGCTTTAAACTCTAATTCACGAAACATCTCATAAAGTCCTTTTGAGTCCGGTTCCTCTATTTTTAAATCCCGACACTTCATTTCTAATTGGGGACGGACTAATTGGGCCAACTCTCTACTTAAAAGAATCATCTTTTTATTATCGGTTAGTACTTTTTTAGTCATGGGGGGAATTTTATCTAAGTTTTTAAAAATATCCTCTACTGAACCGAATTCTTTTATTAGTTTAGTTGCGCTTACCTTGCCTATTCCCTTGGCACCGGGAATATTATCGCTACTATCTCCAACTAATGAAAGATAGTCAATCATAAGTTCAGGCCCAAAACCATACTCTTCTAAAAAATCATCCTTAGTAACAAATTTATCCTTATTGTAATTGTAAACCTGCACCCTACCGGACTCGATAAGCTGGCAAAGGTCTTTATCTGAACTAACTACAACAACTGATAGATCATCCAACTTTGCCTTTTCACAAAGCGAAGCAATCACATCGTCAGCTTCAAAACCTTTCTTCTCTATTATCTTTATCCCTAAAGATGAAACTAGTTTTTTAACCAGCGGGATTTGTGATTTTAAATCATCAGGCAAAGCCGGCCTATTAATCTTATACTCTTTAAATTTTTCCTGACGAAAAGTCTTACGCGAAACATCAAAACACATCCCGATATAATCAGGACTATATTTAGAAATTATCTTTTTTAGTGTCCGGTAAAATCCGTATACCGCACCTACAGGAAGACCATTGGAGGTAGAAAGCTTCAAGGCAAAGAAAGAACGATAACAAAGGGCTGTACCATCAACCAGATATAATGTTTTTTTGAACATCAGGAGTTAGAAATTATAGATTAAATGGCTGGTAAAAGTACCTTATTTTTCTTGGGTAATACGAGAAATAACTTCCAGAGTATTCTCGAGTTTCTTTTCTGCAGATAAATAATCATCGTTTTCTATATAATCCAAAGCATTCTTGAGGCCAGCAAGGGCTGCTCCTCTTAAGTAGAGTCTTTTTGCTTGTTTGTAAAGTTTTACGCTTTTGTTCAAAATTTCCTCATCGTCAGGAGTTAAGAAGAATATTGCTTCAAATTCTTTTATAGCGGTTTCATAATCCCTCTCAAGAAAGGCTTGATTACCAATATCAAAATGAAGCTTTGCTTCTTTTATTGTAGCTGCCTTCTCCTGGGTATTCTTCCAGATAATCTCCCTAGATAATCTGGCTGCTTTCTTCTCTAATATCTCTTTCCTTACTCTAGGATACGTGCCTAATCTAAGAAGGTGTTGACTGGAAACCTCCCACCAATAATCTCCTTCCTGGCCTAATTCATACCTCTTCTGCCAATAGTAACTAGCATCCTTTATATTGCCCTTTTTCTCAGCTATAAATGCTAAATTAGTATAGGCTGGTAAGAAGCCGGGATCTATCTCTAATGTCTTTTTATACATCTCTTCAGCC
>CAZPYY010000091.1:0-2842 GCA_964590995.1 uncultured Planctomycetia bacterium
ATAACTACATCAGCAATCTTTACTGCCTCCTCGACAAATCTCTGCTGCATTGTTTCAATGCTCCCAAAGATAAAATCAAAAATATGAAAACGGCCACGCTCTCGATTTCTCCTGCGGGCCTGATCAGAAGAAAGGCTAATGTTAGAAGCGATTATCTTATGAGCATCGTAATTTAGGAGTACTTTTGTCGGTAGGGGGCTTAGGACTCCTCCATCCAAAAGAATATTCTTCTTAAAATTTATAGGTTCAAAGATACCGGGAAAAGCACAGCTAGCTGCTACCGCCTTATAGAGAAGGCCTTTACTTAATACTACAGGCTTTCTTTTAAGAAAGTCAAAAGCAACTATTTTAAGGGTATGCTTTAAATCATAAAAGGTTAAATTCTTAAATAGACCCTTAAAGATGTTCTCCAGCCTTCTCGCTCTCATAATCCCCCTAAAGGGGAATGTAAATCCTAAAATAGAAAACTTACCAATTTTTCTTCCGAATTCATTCGAAAACTTCTCTATTTCTTCTACACTAAAACCTACTGCCCAAAGAGCAGCAATAACCGCTCCCATGCTTGAGCCACAGATAATATCAATATCTATATTATTTTCTTCTAAAACTTTTAGGACACCGATGTGAGAGAATCCATAGGCTGCACCGCTACCTAAAGCTAACCCTAAGGTAACTTCGCCAATCTCACGGGAAATCCTTCGCAAAGACTTGGAATAACTCTCTTGGCTAGTAGAAGGTAAGGTAGCATAAACAGGATGATTAATTAATCTTCTCTTCTTCTCAAATCGAAGGCTTTCTTGGTCAAAACTTTCAGTAAGAATTACTTTGATCTTCTCCTGGTTTAAGGGATTATGCACTTTTAACCCTCTTATTAAAGATGCTCCCTTTCTTAATTCTTCTCTCTGGGGAAAGAGAATGAAATGCACCTGGTGGGCTGGGGTAATAAAATCATCACAGTGCCCTTCTAGAAATTTATGGGGAATTTCATAAAGGATAAAATGATAACTCTCGGAAAGAAAGTTTAAAAGAGGAAGAAAATTATCACCAACATCAGCCCTTATATATAGGTAATCAATATCGCTATTTATAATGTGGTCGGTTAGAGCTTCTTCACTAAAATCCTTTAAAGATAGAATTTCACTCTTCCGATCTTGGGGCGAAACTTCAGGGATAAAATGCGCTCTATCAACTCCTGAGGGAATAATTTGGATACAGATGACATCCTTTTGAGTTTGCTCCTTTACCTTTACCCCTAAATCAAACATATACCGAGTCTTGCCGGCTAAGACACTGCCCATAATGCCAATTTTCTTGGATTGAAATATCTTTTTGGGCTTAGATCTGGCTTTGACTCGTTGGGAGAGAATACGTGAGAAATCTAGGGCAAGATAAGGGTTCTTTTTCAAGAAAACCTTGAAGGCCTCATCTTCTACCTGCAAAATAAGAGAGGTTTCGATTGATTTTACGGTTACAGAATGCGGGTCGTTAGTAAGAAGGGAGATTATCCCGAAACAAGTACCACGCTTAAGAACCTCTATCCGCCGGTCCTTTGTGCCAGCTTTTGCTGAAGCTACGACTCTTCCCTTAATAAGAAAATAAAGACAGTTCGGGGGATCCCCTTCTTTATAGATTATCTCCCCATTTTTATATTCTTTAACCTCAGAAATATTAATTAACTTATTTATCTGCCGAGGACTTAAACCATTAAATGGCGGGCTATTACCAATAATTAAATTTATCTCTTTACTATCCATAAGGATTAAACTTCTATTCTATTCTCCTTGCATATCTTACCATAAGTATAGGCAAAAGGTCTTAATTTCCTCTCAAAAGTAGAGTAATTAACCTCAGTTAGTCCAAAGCGAGGCCCAAAACCCTTATCCCACTCAAAATTATCGATCAAAGACCACCAGAGATAGCCTCTTATATCTACCCCCTCTTTCATTGCTAAGCTTAAGCTCTTCAGATGCCCAATTAAAAAATCTTCGTAAAGTGAGTCTTGGTTTTCGGCTGTTCCATTTTCAGTAATTATTATTGGTAACTTGTATTGCTTTAACCTTTTAAGAAGCTTATAAAGCCCTTGGGGGTAAACATTCCACCCAAGATAGTTCTGCCTTCGGCCCTTAAGCTTATAATCAGACTCTTCTCCTATCAAGCCTTTAAACTTAGAGAATTCACGACAGTAGTAATTTAGGCCAATGAAATCTAAAGCATTTTTCTTTGTTAGGTAGTTAAGAATTCGGAAATTAAAAAGCTGGCTACGTAAACCGGCGCTTAAGGAGTTTAAGATAAAGTTGGGACCAGGACTTGGAGAAAACACTCTTAAGCTCTTAGCCATCGAGACCTGAGGATGAGCCTTGCTATCCTGATATATTCTTTTTATCTCTTGATAACCAGTAAGGTAAGCAGCCAGAATATTGCTTAAGACTCTCTGGCCTCCAAACAAAGATTTCCTCCCTGGAGGCCAAATGCCGCAAATAAAGCTATTATAGATATAAACTAAAGGCTCATTAAAGATAATCCATAAATCTACCTTTTCTTTTAAAGCCTCAACTGTTTTTTTTAAGAATTTTAAGAAATAATCAATATTTTTGACTTCAAGCCACCCTCCTTTTTCAGCAAACCAGAGAGGGTTGGTAAAGTGATGAAGAGTAACTATTGGTTTTAAATTGTATTTTATTAAAGTATCTACTACCTTTTGGTAGTGGTTAAGTTCTTCTTGGGAAAAGGCAACAGGATCAGGATGGATTCTTGCCCATTCCAAAGATATTCTTAGACTATTTAAATTAAGACTACTGGCTAGTTGGAAATCTTGATCAAATAAGTGGTAATGTTTACAAGC
>CAZPYY010000092.1:0-2833 GCA_964590995.1 uncultured Planctomycetia bacterium
CCTAGATAGTAACCAGCAATTATATTCTTCTTATATAGCTCTTCGATTATTCGCGGTGCATCTTCAGTCTCCCAAACAAACTCATTAAACATACAAGGAGAGTGGGGAATTTTAACTCCTCTTACCTCTTTTAAGCGCTGGTAAAGGTATTGGGTATTACTTAAAGAATATAGAGCCAGATCTTTCAAACCGTCTCTGCCGATCAAGGAAAGGTAAATTGCCGCTGCTATTGCGTTTAAAGATTGATTGGAACAAATATTACTGGTAGCTTTTTCTCTTCTTATGTGCTGCTCCCTGGTTTGAAGAGTAAGGCAATAGGCATCACTTCCCTCCCGGTCTTTAGTCTTACCGACAACTCTTCCCGGCATCTGCCGCAAATAATCCTTAGCAGTGGTTAAGAAACCAAACGATGGCCCGCCAAAATTTAATCGGCCCCCTAAAGGCTGTCCATCACCACAAACAATATCTACGCCTAAGGACCCCGGCTCTTTAAAAATCGCCAAGGATAAGGGGTTAGTAAGCATAATTGCTAAGGAACCTTTAGACTTTACCATTACAGATAATTCACCAACATCTTCAACAAGGCCGAAAAAGTTAGGACTTGAGAATACACAAGAAGCAGTATCCTCATCAATAGCTCTCTTCAAGGCTTCCCTGTCTACTAAACCATCACCCCCAGCTTCTATCTCTTGGATAATAAAATCAAAACCGCTTAAGTAGGTATAAATAGTCTCTTTGTATTCGGGATGGATAAGGCCAGTGAGAAGGACTTTCTTGCGCTTAGTTATTCGTAAACTCATAAGTATAGCTTCGCTAAGAGCAGAGGCACCATCAAGCAATGAAGCATTGGAAACATCCATACCAGTTAAAAGACACAAAAAACTCTGGTACTCATATATGGTTTGCAGAATTCCTTGAGCACATTCCGCCTGATAAGGAGTATAAGCGGTAACGAATTGAGAACGAGAAAGAATAAATGGTAAAGCCGCAGGAATATAGTGATCATAGCATCCGGCTCCTAAGAATGAGTTAAACTTCTCTATTGGATTATTCTTCCCGGAAAGCTCCTTAACGACTCTCTTCACCTCTTGCTCACTCTTAGAATCAGGTATATTAAGAGGAGTATCCAGCTTTACTTTAGAAGGCAATAAAGAATAGAGCTCATCTACAGAGCTAGCTCCAATAGTCTCAAGCATCTCTTTAACATCTTCTCTGGTGTTAAGAATATAAGGCATAATTATAAAAAATTAAAACCTATATGGGTATATGAGTAAATGGGTAGATGGGAAAACCTCTTCTACTCATATACTCGTTCACCCATTTACTGACTCTTTATCAACGAGTTCTTTATAGGCACTCTCATCTAGGAGGCTGCCGAGTTCAGCAGGATCCTCCAATTTCACCTTCACCATCCAGCCTTTATCAAAGGCAGACTCATTTATCCATTGAGGATTATTAATCAAGTCGTTATTTATCTGAATTACTTCACCGCTTATCGGTGCATACAATTCATTAGCTGCTTTTGTAGATTCGATAGTACCAAACTGAGATGCTTTTTTTATTCCGTCTCCAGGCTTAGGTAATTCAATAAAAACTATATCTCCCAATTGACTTTGAGCATAATCAGTTATTCCTACTGTAGCTACATCTCCTTGGACTCTTACCCACTCATGAAACTTAGTGAATTTAAGATCTGACATTTAAACCTCCTTGGCTACTTTTATACCCTTTGTTTTGATGCTTACAAAAGGAAGTTTACTTATTTCTGCTTTGTATAATTTACCTCTTACCTCTACATTTACCTCATCGCCAATTTTAATATAATCTTTATCTAAGTACGCCATGCCAATAAATTTATCAATATTAGGTGAGTATGTTCCACTAGATACTTTACCGATTACTCTTGCCTCCCCTAAAGGGGTGACTTCGCCTGCCCCTGAAGGGATAGCTTCGCTTACTGAATGTATAGAATATCCTTGCCGGGGGATAGCCCGTTCCTGCATAATGAACCCTACTCTTTTTCTTTTTGCACCGACGCTCTTTATTTTAAGAAGTTCCTCTTTACCAATGAAATCCTTACTTAGCTCAACTGCCCAACCTAAAGAAGCCTCATAAGGATTAATAGTATCGTCTATCTCACGACCGTATAGAGGATAACCAGCCTCAATGCGTAGAATATCCCGGGAACCTAAGCCGCAAGGCTTAAGCTCAAAATCCCGGCCTTCCTCAATCACCCTATCCCACCACTTACTGCTATTCTCCCAAGGAAGATATATCTCGAATCCATCCTCACCAGTATAGCCGCTGCGAGAGACAATAATCCTTTCTCCCTCTATCTGTATTTCCTTAAAAGATAAATACTCGAGATCAACTTCTTGACGGCTAAAAACCTTCTCGATTACTCTAGCTGCATTCGGCCCTTGAATAGATATAAGAGCATACTCCCTACTCTTATCAATTATCTCTACTTCCGGCTGGATATTCTCATTAAGCCATTTAAATACCTTATCTTTATTAGAAGCATTAACCACACAAAGAAAACTATTCTTCATTCGATAAATCATCAAGTCATCAATAATACACCCGGACTCACTTAAGAAAAGATTATATTGCATCTGCCCAGTGCTAACAGTTGATAGGTCATTAGAGACTAGCCTCTGCAAGAAAGAAAAAACACCGGCCCCTCTTACTGCTATCTCACCCATATGAGAGGCATCAAAAAGACCGCAAGACTTGCGTACAGCTTCGGCCTCAGCCAGTGTGCTCTCATACTCTAGGGGAAGAGCCCAACCTGAAAAATCAACGATTCGGCCCTTATTCTGAAGATGTTTTT
>CAZPYY010000093.1:0-2831 GCA_964590995.1 uncultured Planctomycetia bacterium
CGGGCACAAACATACTGAATATAATACAAAGGATTATTAAAAGAAGCTTCTTTAGCAAGGTCGATATCAAATTCAAGGTGGGATGAGTTTTTGCGGGTAAGATAGTAGAATCTTGCAGCATCAGGGCCAACATCCTTAATTAAGTCCGAAAGCAGAATCATTGTCCCGGCCCGCTTTGACATCCTCTCCTTTGTCTTTAAAGTTACTAGCTGAATTATAATTATCTTTAAGATATCCTCATCATGCTTTAAAGCTTTTATAGCTGATTTTACCCTCTTTATATAGCCGTGATGATCAGGCCCCCATAAATTTATTAGCTTATTAAACTTACGATCAATCTTATCTTTATGGTAAGCAATATCTGAAGCAAAATAAGTAAGTTCTCGGTCAGCCTTCTTAATAACCCTATCCTTATCATCACCGAATTTCGTCGAAGAAAACCACAAGGCGCCGTCTTTCTCGTAAATTAGGCCTTTTTTCTTCAAGGTATCAATAGCGCTGTCAACTTTCTTGCCATTAATGAGCTTTTTCTGACTAAACCAATTATCAAACTTTATGCCTAAGGCATGGAGGTCTTTCTTAATTAAGGCGATAATATGTTTTAGTATGAATTTTCGGGAATCTTTAGCTCCTAACTTTAACAATTCTTCAGCAATATCTTTTACATATTCACCTTTATACCCGTCCTCAGGAAAAGTAACTTTCTTCCCCTTGAGCTCTGCAGCTCTTGCCTCTACTGAAGCGATTAAAAGCTCTATTCGCTTACCAGCATCATTCAAATAGTATTCTCTAATAACATCATTACCAAAAAATTCTAATACATTAGCAATCGCATCACCAACCACTGCTTGGCGGCCATGAGCTACTGAGAGCGGACCAGTAGGATTCGCACTTAAGAACTCGATAAGCACTTTTCTCTTGATCTGACTACGGAAAAACTTATCTTTATCTTTAAGGACTTTGTTTAGAGAGTGTGTGAGGGCCTTTGGAGAAATAAATATATTTATAAAACCTGGCCTTAGAATTTCTATTTTATCGACATCTTTAAAAAGTACTTCTTCCAAAGATGTCTTTATCTGAGCAGCAATCTCTAGGGGATCTTTTTTAAGGTGCGAAGCAAGCTTTAAAGCCACCATCGAAGATAAATCTCCGAACTCCTGCCTCTGGGGTAACTCCCATAAAGGGTGCTCTAAAGAAAAATCATAATCCTTCTTTATTATTTTCTCTAAAATACGAGAAACTTTATCCTGAAAACTTCTCATCGTTTAGTCACAATAGTTCCTTATGCGTATCTACTCTTTTTTTTGTACAAACTACACTTCCCTTGTCAAACAATGATGGACTCAATAAATATATTTTTTTATATGCTGCTTCGCAGATTGAGTTCATCGTGTTAGATTCCTGCTATTTTTAATACTGTCTTAACGTCAGGTTTGACAACGGGAGGGCGTTTTATGCTCTTAATAGCAATATCAGGGTCTTTAAGGCCGTGTCCGGTAAGAGTGCAGGTAATAATTACCCCCTTCTTTCTATTTTTTAATTTCTTGAAGAATCCTCTTTTATTTAGCATAAATAATCCAGCCACCGAAGCCGCTGATGCTGGCTCAACAAAGACCCCCTCTTCTCCGGCTAAAAACTTATAGGCCAAGAGTATCTGGCTATCACTTACCGCATCAATTAATCCCTTGGACTCCTTGCGGGCTGCTACAGCTTGTTTCCAACTTGCCGGATTCCCAATCTTAATAGCAGTGGCAATTGTCTTAGGTTTACTTATTGGATGGCCCTTTACAATCGGAGCCGAACCTTTTGCCTGAAAACCACACATGCGCGGTAGGTATTTTATCTTTTTGTAAGAGTAGTACTCTTTATAACCCTTCCAATAAGCAGTTATATTACCGGCATTACCTACTGGCAAACAGTGAAAGTCAGGAGCAGTTCCTAGAAAATCACAGATCTCAAAGGAAGCTGTCTTCTGACCTTCAATACGGTGAGGATTTATGGAATTTACTAACCTTACCGGATAATCGCAAGCTATTTCTCTAACTATCCTAAAAGCATCATCAAAGTTTCCCTTTATCGCTACTACCTTAGCATTATGAATAAGAGCCTGAGCTAATTTTCCTAAAGCAATTGCTCCCTCAGGTATTACTACAATGCACTTTAAGCCTGCTTTAGCTGAATAGGCAGCAGCTGAAGCTGAAGTATTTCCAGTTGAAGCACAAATTACAGCCTGAACCCCTTCTTCTTTAGCCTTAGAAATAGCCACAGTCATTCCCCGGTCCTTAAAAGAACCAGTGGGATTGATGCCCTCGTATTTAAGATATACCTTAAAATTACTACCTAAGATAGCTGAGATCTTCTTAGCGTATATTAAGGGGGTATCTCCCTCCTGAAGAGTTATCAAGGGAGTCTTATTTGTTGCTGGTAGATACCTTCTATAACGGGCTATAACCCCATTGTAGGTCATAAATCCTCTATTCTTATTCTCTGAGAAGGGCCCTTGATTACCTTTAAACTATCAATTTCAGCCAAAGCTCTTCTAACGCTATCCTCTCTAGCCTCATGAGTAAGCATAATAATTGGCACAACCCTTCCTTTATTCCTCTCTTTTTGAGTTACTGAAGCAATGCTAATATTTAAAGAAGAAAGAATTTTGGAAATCTTTGCTAATACACCGGGATAATCTTGAGCCATAAATCTTATGTAATAGCGAGCCCTGACGTCTTTTATATTTTGAATAACAACTCTTTCTTCCTTTCCAATAACCATACCCTTACCAGAAGCAATACTGACAATATCAGATATAACCGCAGATGAAGTAGGTACTCCTC
>CAZPYY010000094.1:0-2743 GCA_964590995.1 uncultured Planctomycetia bacterium
GCTCTCAGATGATAGTTCTCATCACCTGATAAAAGGAGTTCTTTAAGCAACGACTCTACCTTATCTGAAAGTCCACGATATTCATTTTGTGTATTTGAGCTAGAAGCCATGGCCAGATTTAGATCAGATGGTTCGGGTTGCTCTGGGCTAACGGGATTTACTCTAAGTTCAACCTTCGTGTCGTCTTGTTCGTCAACAAACTTATGCATCTCATCTTCACTTGCTGGACTACTGCTGAAGTTATCGTCTGTCCATTGCAAGCCTAAGCCACCTGAATAATACTGACGGGTTATCTGTTTGCCTTCATTTTGATCGTAATCGTCTCTAATATAGTTATAAACTCCCTTTTTGTAGGCTTCTACATAAAGATTGTAGATTTTCTCTTTAGCGTCTTTGTCTTTTAGATCTATCCCTTCGGTTTTACTCTGGTCGATGTAGTATTGGAAGACTGTGTCTTTTAGTTTCTGTTTAAACCAGCTAGCGAGAATAAAAGAATGATACATCTGGCGTAATTTAGCAAAGTTCTCTCCGTAGTTGACATCGCGTTCTATTTCAGGAAGGATTATCCCTTTCATAACATCTGAAGCCACTTTATTGATCTTTTCGGTTTGGTCAGTTATTTGAGATTTGGCCCCTTCTTTAAGGGCAAGATAATCTTCCTCATACATAGCTTTTAAATCAGCATAGGCTATTACTGCTAGATTACCATTCTCATAGATTTGTGCCTTCTTAGGAACAATCCAAACTTTGTTGAAGGTATTTATGGGAATATTGGTAGTTGAGGCTAATTGATATACTTCTTCATATATTTTACTCCAATACTTCCTACCTAGTTCACTTTCAGGGTAGGTCAGAGATGATAGGAATTGTTTTAACACGTAATCCTGACCAAGCATGTCTTTACCTAGGTCGGTAAAAGAAAGTTTATCGGCAATTATTCTATCCTGTTCGTAAGGAGATAGATTTACCCAGAGATCTTCTTCGGGGGTAGTTAGGGCGGCTAAGAAGTACTTTATCAGCTTATTTACCTCCTCTTGGCTTACTTCTTCTTGATCCTCAGTATCAATTATAAACTCTAATTTAAAAGGATCTTTTGGGTCTATTTTGATGCCTTTTAGGACTGGGTAGGAATGAGCTCTTGATGTGGGTATTAGGCTATCGGGCCTAGGCAAGTTGTAAATTGCTGCCTCGGCCACAGGGGGGTGTATAACCAGGCTGTTTTCTGAAGATGGCCTATCCTTGAACAATAGCCCAGCAAGCCCAAGAATAATGCACAGGGCAATCCCCAGACAGACCAATTCAACAGAAACCCTTGATTCTCGAGCTGATTTTGACTGTTTCATAGGCTTAAATGTATAGAATATCAGTAAAGTATACCATATAGCCATTATATTTACCAATTAACTAAAGCAACTCTCTGGAAGCGTTTTCTTAAAAATTTACTTGATAACTTTAAAGTAAATGCTAAAACGAATATGTGGATGAAAAACGGCTGCTAACAGTTAAAAAGGTAGCAAAAATATTAAATAAAACCCCTCAAGGCATACATTGGTTAATAAAAAAAGGTCGGTTAAAACCTGCCTCTCTAGCCGGTAAATACAAATTCTTTACCCAGGAAAGCGTGGATGAATCTCATTAGGAAGAATAATCGGTATATATTTTGAATAAACCTGAATCGGGGAGCCATAAAAAAATAATCCCCCGTCTTTTAGGCGGGGGTTATTTTTTTATGTTTCTGGTGAGTTTCCCTCGAACCTCTTGCCGAAGGCAAGTTTAGGTTGAGCGACCGAGGACGAAATGTCCGAGGGAGTGCCGCGGCCTCCGGACGCGGCCCCTACCCGGGGAGCCAGTATACCCCAATGTTGATAACACTTGAGAAGCCACAGAATTTTGCTTAAGGTGCCACCTCACAAGATACTTCCGGTTTCGCCTTACTCTTTCTATGCCATAAAGGAGAGATTAACCTTTCAAGAACGGCGTTTAACGGGCCGGGGAAGATTGATATAAATTCATAATACTTCACAAACCTCTTAAAATTATCATATGCAAAGAATATCTCTTCTCTTGAAAGTTCGGGTAAATGCAATACCGTTTCCTTCTCAAAGTAACTATCGAGCTTCTTATCTGTCAAAAAACCTTTTTCCCTGCATATATTATAAAGATCTGTTTCCGGATAAGGGTAATAGATGGAAGTCTGCATCGCGTTCGGTTTCAACCTTGCGGTCATCTTCACAGTATTCAAGATTCTTTCCATATTTTCAAAGGGGATCCCGATCATCGTGAATACAGAAAGCCTTATTCCTTTCTTTCGGCAAAGTCTTCCCACCTTCAAAATATGTTCTTTATCCTGGGCCCTTTTCAGGACCTCTTTCCTGATGAAATCGTCTCCGCTCTCTAAGCCTATCCGGAGTTCTATGCATCCGGTGTTTTTCAATACCTCGACAACCTCTTCATCCATCAGGTCGAATCTACTGTTGCATATATATGGTATCTGAATCTCCCCGGCGTATCTGGAAGTAAACTTTTTAAACCAGGCTTTATTCAAGGTTAAGATGTCATCCTGAAAACAAATATGGTTTATCTTTCCATGCTCCTTCAGGTAATATTTTATCTCTTCTATAGCTTTATCCGGCGACTTGTATCGGATATAGGCGGCCGGATTCGGGCATACTTTCCTGATCGCATGATTACAACAATATGTACACTGAAACGGACAGCCCCGTGAAACCATGAAAACTAACCG
>CAZPYY010000095.1:0-2735 GCA_964590995.1 uncultured Planctomycetia bacterium
GGAGTATCGACGAGTTCCTTTTGGCAAAGGTATTTGTGGCCGGGCAGCATCTTTAGGAGATTTTCAATTTGATGATGGTCTTAAGGAAGACCCGGTTGCTAAACGCAAAGGCATAGAACCCCGGGCTCATTATTGTAGTCCTATTGTATATGCCGGGAATATAGTCGGGGTAATAGATGTGTGTATGGAGAGAGGGCACAAACAAGGCAGAAGAGAAGAGGAGTTTTTAAATACAATCGCAACTACTTTAGCTGGGGTTATCAAGCGTAAAAGAGATGAACAGCACTTAAGCCAGGTAAATGAGTGTCTGCTAAATTTGGGGGCCCGCTCCATAGATAACATTCAACGCTTAACTGCTCTCTGCGGCAATATCTTAGGGTCAAGTTCAGCTTTTTATCATCGGATCAACCCTAAAGAGGATACTTATTGCTCCATAGGTCGGTATAATCCGCCTCCAGAGTATATAATTGAGGGAAAGTACTCTGACAGCCTCTGCGCAGAGGTTGTAAAAGAAAAGCAAGATGGTTCTTTAATTGTATATAATTTGCCACATTCTCCTTATGTCGGCAAAGACCCCTTTTGCTCGCTCTATCGATTTCGTACTTTTATTGGTAAAGCAGTTAAATGTCGTAGCCGGTATGTAGGTGTGTTATGTGGAGTTTATAAGAATGAACCTGTGCTCGGTGGTGAGGATAAGAAGTTCTTAGGAATTATTGCTTCAGCCATAGGGGTAGAGGAAGAACGTATAAGAGCTAATGAGGAATTAAACCAGGCTTCGACAAAGCTAAGGGAAGCCCAGTATGGTTTGGTTCAGTCTGAAAAACTTGCAGCTTTAGGAAGATTCTCTTCAGGGGTTGCTCATGAAGTAAAGAATCCTTTAGGAATTATCCTCGGAGGCGCTGAATACCTGGAGCGAAAGCTACAAACCGAAGATAAAGATATTAAGACTGTCCTAAAGAAGATAAAAGAATCTACCTTGCGGGCTGATACTATTGTTCGTAACTTAGTAAAGTTTGCTATGCCTTCGGAAATTAAAACCGAGAAGGTAACCCCTCAAGAACTAATCAACGATACTATTTCCTTACTTAAATATAGAAGCTCTTTAGTTAATGTAGAGATTACTACTGAGTTTGCCAAAGAGGATATCCATATTGATATAGATAAGAACCAGATGCAGCAGGTCTTATTTAATATATTTGTGAATGCTATTGATGCTATGCCTAAAGGGGGCGGCATAAAGGTCAAAACTCTCAAGGCTTCTGGAGAGGAGTTCTCAAGAGACGGGAAGGTTTGCGTAATTGAGGTAGTTGATAGTGGAGAGGGTATAGCTAAGGAGAACCTTCCTAAGCTCTTTGAGCCGTTTTTTACCACTAAGAGAGATAAAAAGGGTACTGGCTTAGGGTTAGCAATGTCTAGGACAATTGTTGAGAATAATCATGGTTCTTTGCTTGTTGATAGCGAGGTTGGTAAAGGTGCTATGGTTAGGGTTGTTTTGCCTCTTTCCTAAGGCAAAAACCCCTCCCTTGACATCTTTTTTGCCGGTGGTATTATCAAAAGGAAAGCCTGCTTGCTCCGCCACGGCGGAGAGACGGCAGTCAGGGTAGAAGAATGAAGAAGAGAAAGGTATTAATTATTGATGATGAAGAGGATTTGACCTTTTTTGTAAAGGCTAATTTGGAATTAGTTGGAAATTATGAGGTCATTACAGCTACCAGCGGTAAAGAGGGGGTAGCTATTGCTGCAACTTCTGATATAGATATTATCCTCCTAGACATTATGATGCCTAAGATGGATGGGTTTGAGGTCCTGGAGAAGATTAAAAAGACCAAGGGAATCTTATCTATCCCAGTGATAATGCTTACTGCTAAGGGCGATATTGATTCAAAGATAAAAGCTGCTAAGCTTTACGATGAAGATTATATTGTTAAACCAATCCAGATAGAAATCTTAAAAGTTAAGATAGAAGAAGCATTAAAGAGAAGAGGCTTAGAGTAAACAAGGATAGAGGTTATTATGGATGAGAAGAGAGGGTTTATGAGATTTCAGGTTTCTTTTCCCTTGAAGTTTGTTCAAGATAAACTTCCTTTAGCGGTTGAGGGAGTAGTTAAAGACATAAGCATGAATGGTTTAAAGGTTGTTTTAGATAGAGCCCTGCAGTTTTTATCCGAAGATTTAAGTAACTTTCATCTTACCTTAGCTAATGATAAGGTTTTAAAGCTTTCTGGCCAAGTAGTATGGCAGAGAGATTATCCTGACAGAAGAGAAGTAGGGATACGGTTCGCAGGTATTCCTGAGGATCATAAAGAAGATATTTACAATTATATTTTTAAATATCACCGTCAAGAGCTAACCCAGAAATGGTGGCAGATGTAGCTCCCTCCTAAAATTCATGCGCTATCTTTTTTCTTGGTGCACCACTTATAGCTATTCTTTTCTGATTATTGTTGTTACTTCGCTTCCTGTTGAGTTCCCGCCACAATTATTATTTCCCCTTCAGGATAAGGCAGTCCACGTCTTAACCTATTTTTTACTGGCATTTTTAGCTGTAAATACTTTTTCACGAAAGAAGATAAATAACCCTAAAATTTGTAGTTTTTTCTATGCTTTTTCTTTGGGGCTATTTGTAGAGATAGTGCAGTATTTTCTACCCTATCGTAGCTTTGAATTCTGGGATATCTTAGCAAATCTCTTAGGAAGCTTCTTAGGAATTTTGCTAATAATTTAAGCTTTATCTA
>CAZPYY010000096.1:0-2681 GCA_964590995.1 uncultured Planctomycetia bacterium
GAAGAACCTTCTCTATTATTTCCTTGGGGTGTTTTCGCAATTCCTACGATTCAGAGATTCTCATTCCTGAATTTTCCAATCGCGGCTATAGTTTTCTCCCCCCCATATCTTTATTTACAGATAAGGGAAATAGAGCTAAAGCAATAGATTTACTCATCGTAAATACTTGCGGCTTTATTGATAAGGCAAAGGAAGAGTCTTTAAAGATAACAGCTGAAGCAGTCGATCTAAAGAGAAAGGGAAGAGTAAAGAAAATAATGGTAATAGGGTGTTTAGTAAAAAGATACCAGGAACAATTAGAGAAGTCTTACCCTTTGGTAGACTCTTGGCGGACGGTAGTAGAATTTAGTCAGAGTTTTGTTAAAAGAGATAAACTACTCTCTTTGCCTTCAGTAGGATTTTTAAAAATATGTGAAGGCTGCCTTAATAGATGTAGCTTCTGCGCCATTCCCTTAATAAAGGGTCCTTTGCGAAGTAAGTTCAAGGGTGAAGTTATAAAGGAGGCAAGGGATTTAGAGATAAGAGGGGTACGAGAGTTAAATATCATTGGCCAGGATATTACCAGCTGGGGAAAGGATCTTAGAACCAAGAGCGATTTAGCCAGTCTCCTAAAAGGAATCTTAAAGGCGACTAAAAAGATACGGTGGATAAGATTAGTCTATACTCACCCCAAACACTTTAGTGATTCCCTAATAGGTGTAATAGCTAAGAACAAAAGGATTTGTAAATATATTGATTTGCCTATTCAGCATATCAATGATAGAATTTTAAAGTTGATGAATCGGGGGATTACCAAGAAGAAGACCCTAGACTTAATTCACAAAATTAGGAAAAAAATCCCCGGTTGTGTTATAAGAAGTTCAGTAATCATTGGTTTTCCTACTGAAAGCGAAAGAGAGTTCAAAGAGTTACTAAACTTCCTGAAAGATGTTAAGCTTGACCGTTTAGGAGCATTTGTATATTCACAAGAGGAAGATACTCCGGCTTATGAGCTTCGGCCACAAATACACCACAGCATAAAGAAAAGGCGTTTTAAAGAGGTGATGGGGCAGCAGAAGAAAATAGCAAACGAGCTAAATAAGAGATTTCTTGATAAAGAGTTAGAGGTTCTTATTGAAGCGAAAGATTCAGGTGTATTTATCGGCAGAAGCCAATATGATGCTCCTGATGTTGATGGGGCAGTATTTTTGAAGAAGAAGGGTTTAAAAATAGGTGATTTTTATAAGGCAAAGATAGCTGATTGCCTTGAGTACGACCTTGTCGGTAAGTAAATGTATACAATCTCCGCCAACGGCGGAGCCGGTTGAGGCTTAGCCTCAACCGCATATTGTATCCATTATCGCTATTGACGGATAATAAAGTTATAAAATGGAAAAAGAGGTAATAAAAACAGAAAAGAACTATTGTAGATAAGAGATGAATACGCCGAATAGACTTACAATTTCGCGAATTATTCTTTCCTTTATTTGTATAGGTTTTCTATTAAAGAATACTCTTCTTTCTTTTTTCATTGCCTTTGTTGCCTTTTGCCTTGCCTCTATAACTGATTTTTTAGATGGATACATAGCCCGCAAAAGAAATTTAATCTCAGATTTAGGTAGAATCTTAGATCCGATTGCCGATAAGATACTTATCATTGGAGTATTTTGCGCTTTTCTGGAATTGGGAATTGTAAATTCCTGGATGGTAAGTTTAATAATGTTTCGGGAGTTTATCATTACCGGTTTAAGATTATATGGTTTAAATAAAGGGATTGTCTTAGAGGCAAGGAGGTTTGGCAAGCATAAAACCGTCTCGCAGGTTGTAGGGATATCTATTATTTTCTTTGCTCTTATATTATCTAAGATTCTGCCCGGGAGTTTAATTGTTCCGTTTCTCTACGGAAAGCTTATCCCATTGCTTATGTGGTATATCGTAATTATTACCGTTTCTTCAGGTATCTATTACTTCTGGGTAAACCGCAAAGCTATAAGAACATTCTAAATTATTATTAGTATGAAAGATAAATCATTACTTGATAGGATTAGTTTAATGCTAGCTACACTCTTTGGGGTTGGTTTTACTCCCCTTTGTCCGGGGACAGCTTCTTGCGTAGCGGCGGTTTTAATTTTTCTTCTTATCCCAAATCCAATCTACTTCCTCATCCTTACTATTTTTTCTGTGATTATCTCTTTTCCAGCTTCAGCAAGAGCCGAGAAGATATTTAAAATAAAAGATTGCAAGAAAATAGTCATTGATGATTTTTCAGGCATGCTTATTACTCTCATTTTTATCCCTAAGAGAATAGAATTTATAATTCCTGCCTTTTTCCTCTTTCGAATGTTAGATATGCTCAAAGTTCCACCAGCAAATAAAATCGAACGCATCAATGGAGCCAGGGGAATTGTTGGTGATGACTTGGTGGCAGGAATTTATTCTAACTTAATTCTTCAGGTAGTTAAATTACTTTTAAAAATCTTTCCATAAATTGGGCCTTCCTTAGTAAGAGTACTTTTATAAAGAATTATTGCATCGGCGGGGAGTTTTTCATCTAATTGGGTATTTTTAATCTTCGCTTTAAGACTATCAATATTCTTTAAATCTTTTATCCGGGCTAAGGTAATGTGAGATTTAAATCTATTTTCCTTATCAAAACCTAAAGTTTCCAGCTCTTCTTCTAATTCTCTGGCAATGCTTTTAAG
>CAZPYY010000097.1:0-2664 GCA_964590995.1 uncultured Planctomycetia bacterium
TTTCGTATTTACCCTCTAAGCAAGAAATTCTTCTTTTATCTAAGCGGAGTCTGCCGGATGTGGTTTGCCGGAGCCAGTTTCCCAAAAATAAGCCAATACTGTCCTATAGACGAAGGTGAAATTGTAAGGTACTTTAGAATGGCTATCCAGGTATTGCGAGAAATAAACACATCTAGTGCCATAACCGACTCCTTAAAGAGAAAAATATCAGATTGCTTAAGAAAAATAAATCGTGATGTCGTAGATGCTGAGAAGCAATTACGCCAGGAAATATAGGACAACAAGATTCTTCGGCCTATTAGCCTCAGAATCAAGGCAAACCTGCTTTCGCAGTTTTGCCTTGACAATATTCGATTTTTCAGTATATTAAACTAATTATGAGCAGAAAATGTGAAATTTGCAAGAAAAAGGCAATAACCGGCAATGCTGTTACTAGAAGGGGTATGCCCAAGAAAAAAGGCGGAGTAGGCTTAAAAACTACCGGGATATCTAAGAGAAGATTCCTTCCTAATCTTCAATCAAAGAGGATTATTATAAACGGTAAGGTAAAAAAGGTTCTTGTCTGCGCAAAGTGCATAAAAAGCGGTAAACTAGTCCTCCCCTTGAGAAAGTCTACAATCTCTGATAATTAATTTAGGAGCATTGTGGTAGTAGTTAACCTGAAGGGAGAATACTATGTCAAAGCTATCGGCATAGTCGATAATCTCTAAAATATCCTTATCATAGACAATAGCTTCGTAAATCCTTTCATTGTCTTCAAGCCATAAGGAATAAAAGGAATTAATCTTCTTAGGCGCACCTTTTTTAGAGATATTATAAGCAGTAAAAAGAGGCTTGGAGTTACCTTCTCCATAAGGCTTTAACTTCTCTAAACCCTCAACAAGTCCCATATCTATATTATTAAAATCTAGAAGAGCATCGACATCAATAGTAGGAATAAAATTCTGCGGAGATAAATCCTCTTTTATCGAAGCATTTATCTTTTCCCTGAAATTCTCTAACTCCTCTCTTTCAATCTCTACTCCGGCTGCCTTGCTATGGCCGCCGTAGACAAGTAAAGAATCAGCACACTTATCCAACATCTCTATTAGGTGTACGTTCTCAATGGAACGGGCAGAGCCTTTTCCAGAATCTTCATTAAAAGAAAATACAAAAGAAGGCCGGTAATACTTATCAGCTAAGCGTGAAGCTACAATGCCTAAGACCCCGGGATGCCAATCATCTCCGGAAACAACAATTGCATGCTCATCACCGCCATTATCCCTGATTGCTGCTTCAGCTTCTTTTAAAATCTGTGCTTCTATAGACCTTCGTAGCTTATTGTATTCACTTAGCTTGTAAGCTAAATCATAAACTTTCCCCTCATCTTCACTTAAGAATAACTCTAAAGATTCTTGGGCATGGGCAATCCGGCCTGAGGCATTAATTCTTGGGCCGAGAATATAACCAATATGAAAAGTATCTATATTCTCTTGCTTTACGCTGCCAACCTTACAAAGAGCCTTTATGGCTAGTCGCGGACTTTGCCTAATTGCTTCTAACCCCCCTTTTAACAATACCCTATTCTCGCCCTTTAAGGGAACAACATCACAGACTAAAGATAGAGCAACTAAATCTAAAACTTGCTCAGGCAAAAAATCTGTTAAAGCCTGCAATAACTTAAAAGACAAAGCCCCGGCACTTAAGTCTTTAAAAGGATACTTTGAGTCTTTTCTCTTGGGGTTAATAAAAGCAAACGGCTTGATTGAGCCCTCCCCGATTAAGTGATGATCAACTACAATAACATCTACCTTAAGTGATTTTGCTAATTCTATTTCTTCTACTGCTGAGGTACCGCAATCAAAGGTAATAATTAAACTTACCTCCTCCTCTTTTGCTCTGGCAATAGCTCCCTTATTCAAGCCATAGCCTTCTTTTATGCGATGAGGAATATAAAAAGAAAACACATTGGGAAACTCTCTGGCAAACTCATAAAAAATAGCCAAAGAGGTAACTCCGTCAACGTCATAGTCGCCAAAAACAAGCACCTTCTCCTCTCTCTCAACAGCTTGTTTAATTCTGGCTACAGCCTTTTCAATATCAGGAAGCAGAGATGGAGAATGAAGGTTAGCGAACTTAGGGTCAAGAACGTTCTTGAAATCTCCTTCTTTTATCCCGCGATTAAGAAAAACCTGGACTAAAAAGGCAGATATATCATAAGCTTTAGCCAGTTCTCTAGCCTTGGGGTTTAGTTCTTTTACCTTCCACAAACGTCTTCTCATTTTAAAAAGGGGGCTATTTACATTCTCTCAGCTGGCTTAATTCCTAAGAGAGTGAGGCCGCAATGAAAAACTATTCTTACGGCGTTAACTAGGTTGATTCTTGCTTGGGATACTTTTTTATCTTCGTCTAATACTCTCTTTTTCTCATAAAACCTATGAAAACTAGCGGCTAAATCCTTTAAGAACTCAATGATGAAGACCGGCTCTTGTGAGTAATAAGCTTTTTCAAGACAATATGAGAACTGCAACAA
The DNA here is from genome assembly GCA_964590995.1 of uncultured Planctomycetia bacterium. Lineage (GTDB taxonomy): Bacteria > Omnitrophota > Gorgyraeia > Duberdicusellales > 4484-171 > Susulua. The sequence goes on from CAZPYY010000097.1 coordinate 2,513, forward strand.
TGCCCGAAGAAGGACCAACTCCTCAGGGTCTTTTAAGAACTTACTAAAGTTACTCTTAAAAGAGACCTTCTTAGCCTTTCTAAAGATACTTTCAATACGGGCACAAACATACTGAATATAATACAAAGGATTATTAAAAGAAGCTTCTTTAG
>CAZPYY010000098.1:0-2662 GCA_964590995.1 uncultured Planctomycetia bacterium
TAATCAGGGAGAATGATATTGCCCAGATTCCTTCCTTGCTTCAGATGGGAGCTCAGCATGGTATGAATACTATGGATAAATCATTAAAGATGCTTTATAAGAAAGGTATTATTACAAAAGATACCGCAATTAGTAAGGTTAAGAGCATCAGTGAGTTCGAGAGTTTGTAATCATGGTTCTAAAGGGGAGAGTATTTAAGTTCGCTGACAACATTAATACTGATTGGATAATTTCCGGAAGGTACAAGTTCTCAATTACTGACATGAAAGAACTTTCTAAGTACCTCTTTGAAGACATTCGGCCGAACTTCTATAAAGAATTGATACCGGGTGAATCAATAATTGTGGCTGGAGAAAACTTTGGTATGGGTTCTTCTCGGGAGCAGGCTCCTTGGGTAATAAAGGAAGCCGGAGTTCTTTGTGTAGTGGCAAAGAGTTTTGCCCGTATTTTTTATCGCAATGCTTTTAACATCGGATTAGCTTTGATTGAGGCTGATACTTCTTCTTTAAAGGAAACAAACCTAATAAGTATTAATCTTGATAAAGGAATAATTGAAAACAATAAGGGCAAGATTATAGAATTTAAACCTTGGGATAGTTTTCGAAAAGAGCTAGTTAAGTGCGGGGGAATTTTAAAGTATCTTAAGAAACACAAAGGATTTAAAGTAAAGTAGATATGAGTTATAAAGTAACCTTAATTCCCGGTGATGGTATTGGTCCAGAGGTGATTGATGCTAGCGTAAAGTGTATCGAAGCTTTAGGAGTGGATATTGAGTGGGAAAAAGTCATAGCTGGTGAGTGTGCGTTAGAGAAGTACGGAAAGCTTCTTCCTGAGGGGACTCTTGAGACAATTCGCAGGAACAAGATAGCTTTAAAAGGGCCGATTACTACTCCGGTGGGCAAGGGATTTCGTTCGGTTAATGTAGCTATAAGGCAGCTCCTTGAGCTCTATGTCTGTATGCGGCCGATTAAATCTTTTGGGTTACCAACAGCTTTTCATGAAGATATAGATATAGTAATAATGCGGGAGAACACCGAAGATCTCTATGCTGGCATTGAATTTTCCGAGAATGCTCCTGAGACCAATAAATTAATAGGGGATATGAATGCTATCTCCGAAAAAAAGATACGCAAGGGTAGTGCTCTATCGATTAAACCGATATCTAAATTTGCCTCCGAGAGGATTACTCGGTTTGCTTTTGAGTATGCTATAAAAAATAGCAGGAAAAAGGTAAGCTGTGTGCATAAGGCAAACATAATGAAATATACTGACGGCTTATTCTTGCATACTTTTTATGAAGTAGCCAAGGAGTATGAAGGAAAGGTTGAAGCCAGCGATGTTATTGTTGATAATTTATCAATGCAGCTAATCAGACGGCCAAAGTTTTTTGATATTTTAGTCTTGCCTAATTTATACGGCGATATAATCTCAGACTTAGGCGCAGGGCTAATTGGAGGGTTAGGTTTGGCTGCTGGAGCAAATATTGGCGATACGATAGCTGTTTTTGAGCCGACCCATGGAAGTGCTCCTAAGTATACTGGTAAGAACAAAGTGAATCCTATCGCTACCATTCTTTCAGCTTCTCTTATGCTAAAATATCTAGGTGAGAAAAGAAAAGCAGAAATTCTAGAGCGGGCTATCGAAGATGTGATTAAAGATAATTCATCTGTGACTTATGATTTAAAACCTACCCGAGACGACCCTACTGCTGTAGGGACTAAAGAAACTGCTTTAGCGATTATCAAAAGAATAAAAGAATTACAAAAGTGAACGCAATTAAAAAAATCTCCATAATTGGCACTGGTGGGGTTGGTTCAACCTTGGCTTTTAATGTTTTAGCTTGGTTAGCGCCCAAAGAGCTTGCGCTTGTAGATATCGATGAGGATTTGGCTAAAGGAGTTGCTTTGGATTTGGAAGATACCCGGGGGTTCTTAGGTTTTTCTACCATGGTAAAGGGAGGTAAAAATTACTCTCTTATTAATAATTCAGATATAGTGATATTTACTGCTGGAATAGCCCGCAAAAAAGGTATGACCCGCTTAGATCTTCTAAAGATTAATTCAGGAGTAGCTAAAGATATCTCTAAAAAAATCAAAAAACTCGCTCGATCGGCAATAGTAATCGTAGTGACTAATCCTTTGGATTTCATTACTTATACTATGCTTAAGGAAACAAAGTTTAATCGTCAAAGAGTAATTGGCATGGGTTCATCTCTAGATACCAGTCGCCTTCTTAATATTCTTCATAAGGCAACCAAGGTCCCGGTATCTTCTTTAGAAGGCTTTGCTTATGGGCCTCATAGTAAGGATATGATTATTCCCTTACAGAGGATAAAGGTTAAAGGTAAGAGCATTACCGAAGTTTTGAAAAAGGTGAGTCCTAACCAGATACCCCTAAAGGGATGGCTTCGCCTACGCGAGAGGACACAACTTAGAGGAGCTGAGATCGTCGGATTCTTGAAAAACCGAAGTGCTAATTTTGCTCCAGCTCTATCTTGCTGTTCCTTAATTGAAGCAATAGCAAAGGATGCAAATGTAGTCATACCAGTGTCAGTATATTTATGTGGTGAGTACGGTTTAAATAACATTTGCTTGGGAGTTCCTTGCTTAATTAATCGCAAAGGTGCAGATAAGATTATTGAGATGAAATTAAGTGCAGATGA
>CAZPYY010000099.1:0-2658 GCA_964590995.1 uncultured Planctomycetia bacterium
TTCCTTTAGTCTGGTTATAAATCTCTTCAATAACATGCTGAGGCTTTATCTTACCACTGCTATTCTTCTTGTAAGTAAGCGGGTGCTTCTTCTTCCACTCCCTTATCTTCTTATGCCACTTACTTAAATCCGAAAGTCTAGATTCCTTTATTTCCTCAGTAAGCTGGCCTAAGATGTTTTTGGCATCCCCTACAATAGGAACATCTACTTTTATATTCTTACTTATTGAAGTCGGATCAATATCAATATGGATTATCTTTGCCCCAGGAGCAAAAGCATCAAGTTTACCAGTAACTCTATCATCAAAGCGTGACCCAACCGAAATTAAAAGGTCACTCTCGGTAATAGCCATATTAGCGTAAACAGTACCGTGCATTCCAGGCATGCCTAAAGATAAGCCATTTGTAGAAGGAAACCCCCCTAAACCCATAAGGGTAGTAGAAACAGGAATTTTAGTTTTTTCAGTAAACTTCAGAAGTTCATTATGGGCTTCTGATATTAAAATCCCTCCACCAGCAATAATTACCGGTTTTTTGGAGTCATAAATTAACTTTAGAGCCTTTTTTATCTGGCCGGGATGGCCATAGTGAGTAGGGTTATAACTGCGCATTTGGATTTTATCAGGATAGCGAAAATCTGCCTCTTGAATCTGGACGTCAACCGGTAAATCTATAACTACCGGTCCCGGCCTTCCGGTATTAGCTAAATAAAAAGCTTCCTTTACGGTATAAGCAAGATCTTTAACGTCCTTTACTAAGTAATTATACTTTGAGATAGAACGAGTTACTCCGGTAACATCTGCTTCTTGAAAAGCATCATTGCCGATTAAAGATGTTTTTACCTGGCCGGTTATTGCAATAATCGGCACTGAATCCATATAAGCAGTAGCAATACCGGTAGTTAAATTAGTGGCTCCTGGCCCAGAGGTAGCCAAACAAACTCCGACCTTACCGGTAGAGCGAGCATAGCCATCAGCAGCATGGGCAGCTGCCTGCTCGTGGCGGGTTAAGATAAATTTTATCGGGGCATCGTATAAACAATCAAAAATAGGTATAACCGTTCCCCCCGGATAGCCGAAAATTACCTCTACTCCTTCGCGAATTAAACTTTCTATTAAGATTTTAGCGCCTCGCATAGCAATCTAAATTATAACATCTTTTAAGTCTTTAAGGAGCTTATATTCAACACTATCGGCTAAAGCCTGCCAGGATGCTTCGATAATGTTCTCAGAAACGCCAATGGTTGACCAGCTATTATCCTCATCTTGGGATTCAATCAAGACTCTAACCTTTGCCGCAGTCCCGCTCTTCTCATCTAAGACTCTGACCTTAAAATCAGTAAGGCGCATTTTAGAGAGGGTGGGGTAGAACTTAGACAGAGCCTTTCTTAAGGCGTTATCTAAGGCGTTAATCGGACCATCGCCTTCAGAAGTCGTATGCTCCAGCTTTCCGTTAATCTTTAGTTTTATTGTCGCTTCTGAAATTAATTTATTATCTTCTCTCTTCTCAATAACAACTTTAAAACCCAGCAGGTCAAAAAAGTTTTTGTGTTTCTTGAATTCCTTTTGAAGTAATAATTTGAAAGACCCTTCGGCAGCTTCAAACTGATATCCTTCCTTTTCCAACTTTTGAATAAGCTTGTGTAAATCCTTTGCTTTATCCGACTTCTTATCTAAATCAAACTCTAGCTCCTTAGCCTTTACTACTAGAGTAGACTTTCCGGCCAGCTCAGAGACAACAAGCTTTCTCTTATTTCCTACTAAAGCCGGATCAATGTTCTCATAGGCTCGAGGATTTTTAATTACAGCATCAATATGCACTCCCCCCTTATGGGCAAAAGCGCTTCGCCCGATGAAAGGGTGATTATCACGATGAGCCATATTGCAGACCTCACTTATAAAACGAGACAAATGGGTTAGTTCGGCTAACTTCTTGCCAGGCACAACATCCTTACCCATTCTCAGTTGTAATATACTCATTATCGGTACTAAATCTGCATTTCCACACCTTTCGCCATAACCATTCATAGTTCCTTGGATATGCACACAGCCTTCATCTACGCTAATTATAGAATTTGCTACTGCCAGACCCAGATCATTATGGCAGTGTATGCCAAATTCATCTATAGAAAGCTTCTTCCTTACCTCCTGAATAATTGTTTTAATCTCATTAGGGAGTGCTCCACCGTTAGTATCGCAAAGAACAATCAGCTCTGCCCCAGCCTCTATAGCTGCTCCTACTGCACAAAGAGCATAATCAGAATTAGCCTTATAGCCATCAAAGAAGTGTTCAGCATCATAGAATACTTTCTTACCCCTTTTCTTCAAGAAACCTACGCTATCAGAGATAATCCTAAGGTTATCTTCAGGCTTTATTCTTAAAACTTCGTTTACATGCAGATCCCAAGCTTTGCCAAAAATAGTAACATACTCAGTCTCTGACTCAAGCAAACTAATAAGGTTTTTATCATCCTTAGCCGGTTTTGAGGGATGAGCAGTAGAACCAAAAGGAGTAAGTTTACTTTTTCTTAAAGGGCGCTTCTTAAAATACTCGAAGAACTCTTTATCTTTAGGATTAGAGAATGGCCAGCCACCCTCAATAAAATCAATACCAAAATCATCTAGCTTTTTAGCGATATTGATCTTATCTTTACAGCTTA
>CAZPYY010000100.1:0-2606 GCA_964590995.1 uncultured Planctomycetia bacterium
GTAGCAATAAATGCTATTCTCTTTTTCGGTTTTTTCTTTGTTGATATTTTAAAAGGGGTTAAGAACCTTATTATTAAACTTATAGATTTCTTTAAGAACTTCAAAAGCGACGAGGGTGAAACTTTCTTTAAGAGGGAGAGAACAAGGCCTAAAGATACTCCTAAGAGTATTTTACAGAAGAGGCCTTCAAAGATTAAACCCGAGATAAAAGTCTATACCCCTAAGGTTGATCCATACTCTAAAGAAGAATTCCCTGCTCCTTTTGGGGCCAATGGCCTTAAGCCGGCAGCAAAGAGTACCTTTAAGCCAATCAGCAAAGATAAGGCAATAGAAAAAGCAGGGGAGTTAGAGGAGAAGGGCGGAAAGACTTTCGATCCCCTTACTTATAAATTACCCAGCCCCAACCTTTTAAAGATTCCCCCGTTTCCGGATCAGAGAGAAGTAAAGGAAGATATTGAAGTTAATATAAAGAATTTGGAAAATACTCTTTCGGACTTTGGTGTAGAAGCAAAGGTTGTTAGCGTACAAAAGGGGCCGGTAGTTACCATGTATGAACTTCAGCCTCAAGCCGGAGTGAAAATAAATAAGATTTCTGCTTTAGCTGATGACATTGCTTTAGCCATGAAGTCCTCGCAGGTTAGAGTAGTTGCTCCTCTCCCCGGGCGAGGTACGGTAGGGGTAGAAATTCCTAATATGAAAAAGCACCTTGTTTACTTACGCGAGGTTTTAGAAGAAAAGTCATTTACCAAAGCAAGCTCCAAGCTTACCTTAGCAATTGGTAAAGATGTTTCCGGCAATCCGGTTGTTGCTGACCTTAATGACATGCCCCATCTTTTGATTGCTGGTGCTACTGGCGCCGGTAAGACTGTTTGCGTCAATTCTTTGATTTCTTCAATGCTTTTTAAGGCAAAGCCTGATGAGATTAAGTTTATTATGGTTGACCCTAAGATGGTAGAACTTGCTGCTTTTACTGCCATCCCTCACCTTCTCCATCCGATTATCTCTGAAGCCAAGAAAGCTTTTGCTGCTTTGAATTGGGCGGTAGAAGAGATGGGACGCAGATATCAATTGTTAGCCGGTGAAGGCTGTAGAAATATAGATATTTATAATAAAGAAAAGAGAGACGGAGGCAAGTTGCCTTATATCATCATTGTTGTTGATGAGTTAGCCGATCTTATGATAGTAGCCAGGGAAAGTATTGAGACCGCAATTCAGCGGTTGGCTCAGCTCTCCCGGGCCGTAGGAATTCATCTTATTCTTGCTACCCAACGGCCTTCAGTAGATGTTATTACTGGTGTAATTAAAGCTAACTTTCCGGCTAGAATATCATTTAAGGTCTCAGCAAAGGTTGATTCCCGCACAGTCTTAGATATGATGGGGGCTGATAAGCTTATTGGTAAGGGTGATCTGTTGTTTTTGAAGCCGGGGGCAGTGAAACTAATTCGTGCCCAAGGTGCATTTATCGATGATGACGATATTGCAACCCTTACTAATTTTATTCGAGAACAAGGTAAGCCAATTTATGAGAAGGGTATTGCTGAAGGTGAGAAAAAGAGGCAGATGTCTGTAGAAGGCGATGAACTTCTCGGTGAAGCCACAAAGGTTGTTTTGCAAGCCCATCAGGCTTCAGCATCCCTATTGCAGCGGAGGATGCGAGTAGGATATACTCGGGCGGCTAGGCTCTTAGATTTAATGGAACAAGAAGGCATTGTCGGTCCGTTCTGCGGTTCTAAGGCAAGGGAGATTTTAGTTGATCCTGAGGTTTATATGGCTGAGAAGGGGTGGGTATGATCAAAGAATTATGCAATAAGTTGAAAGAAAAAAGAAGAGAGCTAGGCTATAGCATTGAATATGTTGTTGAGAAGACAAAATTGCACCCTTCAATGATAAAAGATATTGAAGAAGGGAATTTGGCCAATGAGAACCCCACTTACATTAAGGGATTTATAAAGATTTATGCTGCTTTTTTAAAAGTAGGTATAGATTCGTCTTTAAAAGAAATTGGCGCACCTAAGCCTATGGTTAGAAAAAGAGAGTCAAAGGCAAAAGGGATAGACAGTAGTGTTATTTTTGACCGTATAGGCCGTATAATAAAAAAAATATCTCCTGAAGTTAGAAAGAAAATCATTCTTGTATTAGCAGGGATAGCTCTGCTCTGGATATTCTTTATCGTTAGTAGTTTTGTTGTAGGAAAGATTACGAAATTCTTTACTGCCCCGGCAAAGAGTACTCAAGAGGTAGAAAAAGAAGAGAGGCTTGAGGCAGCAGCAGTTCTTCCCGAAGCGGAAGAATTAGTTGCAACTTTGACGGCTAAGAAGAATTGTTTCTTGAGGGTTGTAGCTGATGGAGATCTTCTTTTTGAGGGGGTACTCAAGAAAGGAGCAAGGGAGACCTGGCGAGGGGATAAGGAGATAGAGCTTAAAATTCGTGATGGTTCAGCAATTACCCTAGAAGTAAACGGCAGACCTATACCTACTTTAACTTCTCTACGCAAGCCAATAAGAAGCCTAAAGATAACACCTTCAGGGATAGTGGTAGATAAATAATATGGGAAGAACCTTCTCTATTATTTCCTTGGGGTGTTTTCGCAATTCCTACGATTCAGA
>CAZPYY010000101.1:0-2339 GCA_964590995.1 uncultured Planctomycetia bacterium
TGCTGTAGGTACCCCTCCTCAGGCAGATGGTTCTGCTGACCTTACTTCAGTAGGAAATGTTGCCCATATAATTGCAGAGAATCTTAACTCTTATAAGTTAATTGTTGGCAAATCAACTGTTCCGGTATGGACCGGTAGAAAGATAAAAGAGACTATTCATCGCTATAAAAAGAATGGTAATGATTTTGACGTAGCTTCAAATCCTGAGTTTTTAAGAGAAGGAAAAGCAATTCATGATTTCTTCTACCCGGATAGAATTGTTGTTGGTGTAGAATCAGAGCGGGCCGAGGAGATACTAAAAGATATATATGCAGCAGTAAAAGCACCGATAATAGTTACTGATATAAATACAGCTGAGCTCATTAAACATGCTTCTAACTCCTTTTTAGCCACAAAAATCTCCTTTATCAATGCAGTTTCTCAGGTTTGTGATTTAGCCGGTGCTGATGTAGGAAAGATAGCTTTAGCTATGGGGTTAGACAGGAGAATCGGTAAAGAGTTTTTACAGGCTGGTATAGGTTACGGTGGATTCTGTTTTCCTAAAGACGTTGAGGCTTTTAGCTATATTTCAAAGAAGTTAGGCTATGATTTTGGTTTGCTTAAAGAGGTTAAGGCTATTAATGAACAACAACGTTCTAGCTTTGTAGAAAAGGTAAAAGAGCACTTATGGATTCTTAAGGGAAAAAAGATTGCCATCTTAGGACTTTCTTTTAAGCCTGACACAGACGATATGCGTTTTGCGCCCTCAGTTGATATTATAAAAGCTTTTATCCGGGAGGGTTCTCAGCTTTGCCTTTGTGACCCCCAGAGTTTGGAAGAGGCAAAGAAAATCTTTGGAAAAGCCAGCAGGCTGAAGTTTACTAAAAATCCTTACCAAGCGGTCAAAGGTTGTGATTGCCTTTGTCTATTGACCGAATGGGGAGAATTTAAAGAATTAGACCTAAAAAGGGTTAAAAAATTAATGAACTATCCGCTTATTGCCGACGGAAGGAATATATTTGGCCGGGATAAATTGCGTCGGATCGGATTTGGTTATATTGGGATGGGTAAGTGATAAGGATGAAGGATGAAGGGAGAAGGGGTAATAACTTTAAGATATTAGAAGAAAAAATCAACAAAAAGAAGGCCAAAATCTGTATTATTGGCTTAGGATATGTTGGTCTTCCCCTATCAGTTGCCTTTAGTAAGAAAGGCTATTCTGTTATTGGCCTTGATAACAGTAAATCTCGCATTACTAGGTTAAAGAAGGGAGAACAATATATCGTAGATGTTGATTTTAAAGAAGTTCTCTCTTTAATTAAGAAGAATAAATTCTTCCCTACCACAAACCAAAAAGTTCTAGGACAGTCAGATATTATAATAATCTGTGTACCGACACCTTTAAGAAAAGTGAAGATACCGGATATCTCCTATGTAGTAGCAGCAAGTAAGACAGTAGGAAAGTATTTAAGGAGGGGCCAGCTGGTTATCTTAGAGAGCACTTCTTACCCTACTACTACCCGGGAAGTAGTCTTACCTATTTTAAAGAAATCAGGGCTAAAAGAAGAGAAAGATTTTTTCCTCTGTTTTTCTCCGGAGAGAGTTAATCCCGGCGATAAGAAATTTCCTTTAACAAAAATACCTAAAATTGTCGGCGGCTTATCTAATAAATCAAATAAATTGGCAAAAAGCCTCTATTCAAAGATTATTAAAGATGTATTTACAGTATCAAGCCCTGAGGTTGCTGAGAGCTCTAAGCTTCTTGAGAATACCTTTAGATTGGTTAATATTGCTTTAGTTAATGAGTTTGCTATGGTAGCTGAGAAATTAGGGGTAAATATGTGGGAAGTGGTAGAGGCAGCAAAGACAAAACCTTTTGGGTTTATGCCCTTTTACCCCGGCCCTGGTATAGGCGGCCACTGTATTCCAGCTGATCCTTTATACCTGTCTTGGAAGTCAAAAAAGTTAGGCTTTAAGACAAAGATGATTGATTTAGCAGCTTACATGGATCACTTTATGCCTAAGTATACTGTAGGTAGGGTAGTCAAACTTCTTAAAACAAAGGGTATACCGATAAGTAAAGCCAAGGTCTTAATATTAGGAGTTACCTATAAGAGGGATGTAAAAGACTTAAGAGAATCCCCGGCTTTAGATATTATTGAAGAGTTAAGAAAAAGAAAAGCCAAAGTTGATTATTCCGATTCCCTTATACCTTACTTAAAGATTAATAATATTAATTTAAAGAGCGTACCTTTAAGTCGCGATAAATCAAAAAAATATGATTGTGTAATCATTATTACTAACCATTCAAAGGTTAATTATGAATCTTTGAGAAGAAATACTAAATTGATCTTTGACAC
>CAZPYY010000102.1:0-2267 GCA_964590995.1 uncultured Planctomycetia bacterium
GTAAGGTAGGCAATGTTGATTGGATCAGCAATCAGGATAGCATCGAGATTAAGCTTTTTAAGCTTACTTATACACTCGCTAATTCTTTTTTTCACTTTGCTTCCGAAGATTTATCCTTAAGGAAGGCAATTGCCGCATCAAAGGCCAGGAAATAACTCTCTTTACCAAAACCAGCAATAATTCCTAATACTACATCGCTGATTAGAGATTTTTTGCGAAACTCCTCGCGCTTGTAGATATTAGAGAGATGTACTTCTAGGGTTGGCTTATTTACCCCTAAGAGGGCATCGCGTATAGCCACAGAGGTGTGGGTGTAGGCAGCAGGATTTATAATTAAAAGATCATAATTAGTATTAGTGATCTTCTCTACTATTTCTCCTTCAGAATTAGATTGGAAGGTCTCAACTACCAGATTGTTTTGAGAAGCTTTAAGCTTTAGCTCTTCGTCAATCTGACCCAAGGTAAAATTTCCGTAGATTTCAGGCTCTCGCTTTCCCAAAAGGTGTAAATTCGGCCCATGAATAACCAGAATTTTACTTAACATCTCCATTTAATTCTGCCTCCTCTACCATCATTATAGGTATGTTGTTTTTTATCGGGTATCGCCTGTCGCAGCCGGTGCAGACTATTTCTCCCCCTTTTAAGATTACATCTTTCTTACATTTCGGGCAAGCCAAAATTTTCAGGAGTTCTCTATCAACCATTTTTCTTCGCCTCCACATACATCATTCGCAAATTAAAGAGATACTCATCCAAGGCTTTATCTTCTTCAGCGCTTAGATTGTTCTTGGTCTTTTCCTGGATTACTCCCAAAGTATCAATTAAAAAACGGGCCTGATCGTAGTTCTCTTCTTTTCTTTTTGTCATCGGGTTCTCAAGCTTGCCCATGGCAATCATAGCCTGCATACCCAAGGAAGAGATAAAGACAGTGAAGGTGGGTTGATGATAGGCCTCATTCTTGCTTTGGGCTGACTCCTTTTCTTTATCTACCTGGTCTTTCCAATCCTGATCTACTTTTTTCTTTGAATCTTGGCTCATAACATCTCCTTGCGTAACGTGTAGTATTGTTGTGTAAAGTGTAATCTGTAGTGAAAAATATTTACCTTACAGATCAAAGATTAAACATTACACAATATTACTGAACAATTATCCCTGCATAGCCTACCACCGCGCTTTTATCTCCAGTAACATCGCCGCTGGTCTGATATAGTGCTACTTGAGATTTTCTGGCACCCAGCCTTTTAAGGCAAGAGATAAATATTGCTAATGGGGCCTCTCCACAAAGGGTTATATCTTCTTTGCGGACTCGTTTAACTAATTCCTCTTCGTCTAAATCAATAATCGCCTCTATTGCCCGACGATCTTTTTTCCTCGCTACTTGACCGGGTTCATAGTGGGTAAGGTCGGTTGATGCAACCAAGAGAATATCTTCGCTTGATCTTCCTAAGCTCTTTATCGCTTCAGAGATTTGTTCAGCAGCTTCCTGATAGTCGACGATAGTTCCGCTTTGGCAAGCTATTGGCACAAACTTAAAATCACCAAAAAAATAATCAAGAATCGGCAGCTCTACTTCAATAGAGTGTTCTAAGATATGAGCTGAGGTGTCTTCATTTATATTTTCTCCTTTGGTAAGAATAGCTGTCGCTAATTCTTCAGCAATCTTAATTTCCTTATCAAGGATTTTCCAAGAACCGCTTCGCCAAAGACTAAATTTTGCTCCTCGGCCAGTATGGTTTGGTCCTAAGATGAGCAGTCTCTTCTTAGGCAAAACCTTGCTTACCGTATTTACTGCTACCCGGCCGCAATATTCATAACCAGCATGAGGAAGGACTATTCCTTTGGCTGATATCTTCAAAGAACTCTGAGGCCTAAACTCCTCAATTATTACCTTCAAATCTGAAGGGTTATCAGGGTAAAATTGTCCGCTTACAACTGGAACTCTTTCCATCTTTAATATTTTTAAATAGAATAACAACTCTGGGTAGAAATGTCAACCCCTGGTTTAGGTTTAGGCGAATCCCAAATCGATCAGTTGTTTTTAAAGTATATCGAGATATTAAATTGAAGGCGGGTGTATTGCTGTAGTTCTTCGGGAAATTCAGGAAAAGGGGCAGATTCCCGGATACTCTTCAGGGCAATTTTTCTCAAATTCCTATTTTTTACTGACTGAGGGTCAAGATCAACCCCCTTTAGAGAGCCATCCTTGCCGATGAGGAAGCTTAACAGGACCTCGCCCTTTTTCTGGCTATTATAATTATGATAGGCGC
>CAZPYY010000103.1:0-2123 GCA_964590995.1 uncultured Planctomycetia bacterium
AAAGGCCCTCATACGCAAAACCATACCCTCTTCCATTGAAGAAAAAATAGAAAAGGAAGTGATAGCGATGAAAAGCGTAAGAAAGCATTTAGATGACAAAATGAAAGATGTTAGATTTAAAGAGCATTATGAGCTGGATTTGGTAAAGCTACAATTTATCAAACCGATAATCGCCTATCGCATTAAGCACAAATTAAGCCAAAAGGCACTTGCTAAGAGAGTAGGTGTTTCACAACAGCAAATTTCTAAAGTCGAAAGTGGAGATTTTTCAAATTTCGATACTGTGTTAAAGATACTTTTTGCTATAGGTGTCACGATTACAAAAGTGCAGACTCAACAAAAAACACAGTTAAGAAGGCATCTGTCTCATCGGTGAATCTAGTCTTGGTTACTATGGCCTCTAGCAGTTTATACGAAGATGAGAAATAATTTCGATAATTTACCCTAACTCATTGATGCAAGAGACTAAAGTATGCATACATCGTAAATTATGACCCCAATGTATTAAACAATTTCCCGAAGGTAAATCCTACCTTAAATTGTGGAAATATCATTTCCTAGAATTTCATCCTCGAGGGATCGGTCAACACATTATTACCCCCTTGGATAAAAAAATCAGCACTATGCCTAAACGAAGCATCTAAATCCAGAGGAGGAATCATCAGTAGGCGTTTATCTAAATGAGGGACTTTTTCTTGGGCTAACTGCCAGGGAGATTTACCCTCTTTATAGGTATTTGGCCTAACCAGATTAAAGAACAACTGATAAGAATAAGCCTTATTCATAAAGTCCTGCCTATCTTTGAACTTCTCTATTTCATAAAACTCCATCTCAACTAAATTGTGTATGGTCTCCACATCAGCCTGCATCCGGTGAGCCCCGGGGAAGATAGTATTGTGTACCTGTCCGGGTAAAGACTCTATTGTCTTAGTGTAGCCAGAAGGCCCCTTAGCATTCCAGGCACCAACATACTCAGAGCCATTATCAGTCTGTCTTCTTGATTGAAGCTCAGGGTCAATAACTTTAAAGTGCTTCAGCCAATGATTTATGTATTGGGCAAAGATAATAGCATAAGTTAACGATCTTCTGTTAGCAAAAGCCAAGAATAAAATACCCGAACTTATCTCTCTAAAAGTATATTGCCATTTAGGCAGTCTTCCCTGTACCATTTGGGTCCAGTATTGGGGGATATCGCAGAGGTCTTTAGTGTCTTCGCAAGACTGTTCAAATAAGCGGTAGTTCTTTTTAATCTCTCTTAGGTTATTCTTAACAATGTACTTCTTTTTCCTTCTTCTTGAGGATACACCGGCCTTTCTCCATATCTTACGCATGGTTTTAGCTGATAAGCTAATATTCTCAAGTATCTTTATCTGTTCAGCTCCCATGCGTCTATATTTGCCCTTTAATCTAATGATCAGCTTCTTTACTTCCTGAGGAGTCTCTAAAGGAGAGTTGTGCGGCCTTCGGGAATAGTCCTCTAAGCCGATATAGCCTTTATCCTTAAACCTTCTTATCCACTTACGGACTACCAGAGGACTGGTTTTAAATACTCTTGAGCAGGGCTTAATACCTGCTTTTAAGGCATACTGGACCAGCTGATACCGGTATTGTTTTTTATCTTTACATATCCGCATGAGCTGATAATATCTTAACAGGCACATAATTTTAATTACCTCCTTTTGGTTTAATCTGCTTTAAGGGGTAATATTATGTGCCTTTTTTATTTAAATCAAGGCAGAATTCTTAACTTCTCTATAGAGCTGCCTTCTCTAGCTATCAGGCAGTTATAGTCATCAATCAGCTTAAACCACTCGTCCACCTTAGCCCATTGCTCAGAAGGCTCAGCCTGCTCCCAGCTAAACTTATCTTTTTCCTCAAAGATATAATCTTCCAGCTCATCAGCTATAGCTAATTCCCTAAACGGCAGCCCAAGATTGGGTTCCCTGTTAATTGTAGCCCTTCTGACTTCAGCCCTTTTTACCTCTTTTGGCTTATCTTTCTTCTCAAAAGGGGACTTTGAGGCCTCTTCTTTTAACCTTTTAAACCTCCCCTTACTGATACAGAGCAATTTCCTTAATTTTAGAGCCTTTTCCAGGGGGTAATGATCTATTTTCCCATTTCCG
>CAZPYY010000104.1:0-2068 GCA_964590995.1 uncultured Planctomycetia bacterium
CTTCTTTGTCGAGGATTACGTAAAGGAGGCCATTTTTTGAGGATTTTCTTTTCCAGCTCATAGATTTCATACCGTATTTTTTTAATTCTCGGGACACGTTGGGGAATGATTAGCTTAAAGAACTCCTCAAGCACCCTTAAAGATTCCTTGACTCTTTGAAGGTTAACATAGAGAAGGCTATTTACGTTTTTACGTTTTATCTCTAGGTTATCGCATTCCTTGCCAAGATCTTTTTTGGAGTTGCGGCTTAAAATCGCTTCTTTGATGATTTTTTCTTGGGCTATCTTATCTAAGGAGTGGCGCAGCTTACGCAAGATTTTTCTTAGGTTATCTTGTTTTAGGATAAAACGGAATATATCCTCAGCAACCCGCAAGCCTTCCTTGCAACGGTTAAAGTTGGCATCAATAACCCTTAGTATTCCTCTATCAACCACTTTTCTTTATTTTATTGATTATGCGGGTAGTAGAGTGTCCGGAACAGAGTTTTACGCAATAAACCTTTTTAACTAATTTATTTCCTACGATTTTGTCTTTTTTCCAATCGCCGCCCTTGACTAAAATATCAGGTTTGATTCTTTTAATTAAATTGTAAGGGGTAGCCTCGTTAAATATGACTACATAATCTACTTGAATCATATTTGCCAGAAGCTTTGCCCGAGTCTTTTGGTCTAAGATAGGACGCTTTGAACCTTTTATCTTTCTTATTGAAGAGTCAGAGTTTAGCCCGACAATTAGTACATCCCCTTTTCGCTTGGCAACGTTTAGAATCTTCAAGTGTCCTAAGTGAAGGATATCAAAACAACCATTAGTAAAGATTATTTTCTTACCTTTACGCTTTAGCCGAGAGATATCTCTCCCTAAACCTTTGAGGTTCTTAATCTTACCCATTGTACCCAGCGAGTCTTATTTATCGCCCAGATCATTTACTAAAGTGATCTTCAACTATTCCGCAGATAGTATGACCAGCTAATATATGCATCTCTTGTATGCTTGGTGTATTATCCAGAGAAATAGTTAAATCAATATCAACGAGACCCTTTATATCTCCGCCATCTTTGCCTAAGAATCCAACGCTTTTTAATCCGATAGTTTTGGCTTTTTCGATAGCCGTTATGATATTTTTCGACTTTCCTGAGGTGGAAATTCCAACTACAAGATCTTTATCCTTAGCTAAGGCCTCAATCTGTCTAGAGAATACCTCAGCAAAGCCAAAGTCATTACCGACAGCGGTAAGAACGGAGGTGTCAGTAGTAAGGGCAATCGCAGCTAAGGCTCCTCGATTCTTCCGAAACCGGCCTACTAGCTCTGCTGCTAAGTGCTGGGCGTCAGCAGCACTACCGCCATTACCAATAAAGATGATCTTGCCTCCGGCCTCCAGGCTTTCAATAAACAAAGAAGCAATCTTGGTAATAACCAAGCTTTGTTTTTCAAGAAGCCTTAAGGCTTCTTTATGCTTTTCGAAAGCTGTTTTAATATTTCTTTCCATAAGATAAACTTTTCCTTAACCAAAAAATATCTTTGCAATATCATAGAGGTCCATATCAAGAGTTTTTAATTTTGAGGTTGCTTCTTCTAAAGGAACATCCACAATTTGATTTCCTCTTAAACTAGCCATTCTTCCGAACTTACCATCTTTCACTAGCTCATAGGCTTTTACTCCGAATCTTGTTCCTAAGACCCTATCAAATGCTGATGGTGAACCACCTCTTTGAATATGGCCTAAAACGGTTACTCTTGTCTCATACCCAGTCTTCTTCTCAATCATCTTACCTAGAGTATGGCCTATCCCGCCTAATCTTACATGGCCAAAAGCATCTAGCTTTTTTTCTTGAAGGGCT
Organism: uncultured Planctomycetia bacterium; assembly: GCA_964590995.1. Classification (GTDB taxonomy): domain Bacteria; phylum Omnitrophota; class Gorgyraeia; order Duberdicusellales; family 4484-171; genus Susulua. The sequence continues at coordinate 1,839 of CAZPYY010000104.1, forward strand.
ACATTCTCATTCTTGAAAAAAGCACCCTCAGCCACTACGACAATACTAAAGTCTTTGCCTCTCTCGTGGCGCTTTTTTATTGATTGGCATACTTCCTTAATGTCAATCGGAGCCTCGGGGATAAGTATATAGTCAGCTCCTCCGGCTATCCCCGAATAAGCAGCAATCCAGCCAGCGTGGCGGCCCATAACTTCAACTACCATGATTCGGTTATGGGATTCAGCAGTAGT
>CAZPYY010000105.1:0-2037 GCA_964590995.1 uncultured Planctomycetia bacterium
GGCAGACTCCGCTTAGATAAAAGAAGAATTTCTTGCTTAGAGGGTAAATACGAAATTTCCTCTCTTGTTTATGTATATCTTTTATAAATTTATCTATTCTCCGCCTTAGAGCTTTTGTCTTTTTGGTTAACTTAGGCTTTTTTTCTCCTTTTCTTGGCTCATAAACTAAGGCGGTTACGAATACGAATAAATCTTCTTCGTCAAGACTGTTTAAGAATCCGGCTTCAAATAGTTCCCCAATAGCTAGTTCAAAACTATAGACTTTAGCAGCTAATTGTGCTTTTTGAGTTATCTCTGCTTCCTGGATATAGCCGAGGTTTTTAAGTAAGGATATCTTTCTCTTTAAGAGGCTTAGGACTTCTTTTTTCTTCCAGGCTTTGCCTTGGTAACAATGAAAAGATTTAGGGTAGATATCATAAATTTTATCGGCCATTATTTTGTAGAGATTTAAGATAGTAGCATAACAGGAGTTAAGTTGGCTTTGAATGGGTTCATATTTTCCGTAGATTATCTTCTCTAAAGAAGGTATGTCTATATGAGAGGGGTTTATTCGGGAGAATACAAAACCTTCCTTATCAATTCCCCGCCGCCCGGCACGTCCAGCCATCTGGTAGAAATCCCGAGTCTTTAAATAACCATGGTATCTTCCGTAGAATTTACTGAGAGAGTTAAAGATAACTGTTTTTGCTGGCATATTTATCCCTAAGGCAAAGGTCTCGGTAGTAAAAATTAGTTTTATTAAGCCAGTGGTAAAGAGCCTTTCGATAATCTCTTTTAGAGTAGGCAGGAGTCCGGCATGGTGATAAGCAATACCTCTTTTAATAAGGGGGCTGAGAAAACTTATATGAGGGGAGGAGGAGATATTAAACTTATCCAATAGGCCATCGAACATTTCTGTTATTCTGTTCTTCTCGTCGCTATTTAGAAAGTCAAATTGTCCGGTCTCTTGGGCTAGCTCTTCACATCTTCTCCGGGAGAAAGAGAAGTATACACACGGATAACCATTGAGGCTGCTTATGCCCTTTAAGAGGTTTTTAGTCTTATTCGGTTTAGAGAATACGTACTTCTCCTGATAGGAAGGTCTTTTTAAGGTTTTACGCAGAAGATCAGATTCTTTTAATTTTGGAAAATTATAAAATATCTCGTTATTAGATTGAAAGAAAAAATGCAAAGGAACCGGCCTTACGCCTTCTACTATTGCTTTTAAGGGAAAACTGTGTATTTTTCGCAGCCACCCCGCAAATTGGTCAATATTAGGGATAGTTGCGCTTAAGGCCAATATTTTCATTTGCTTAGGCAAGAGTATTATTGCTTCTTCCCAGACAGTACCTCTTTCGATATCATCAAGGTAATGGATCTCATCAAAGATTATCCACTCTCGATGTGCGAACTCTTCAGGATTTACTAGAATAGCATTACGGAAGATCTCGGTAGTCATGATTAAAATCGGAGCATTTCTGTTTATGCTTACATCTCCGGTAAGAATACCTGTCTTTTGAGGGTATTTTTTAGAGAAGTCTCGAAATTTCTGGTTACTTAGGGCTTTTATTGGGGCAGTATAGATTACTCCTTTATTATTTCTTATGCAATCTTCGATTATATATTCAGCGATTAGGGTCTTTCCTGCTCCGGTAGGTGCGCTTACAATTACTGAGTGGTTTTTTCGGCTGGCATTAATTGCTTCCTCTTGGAATTTATCTAGTTTGAACTTCCCCATTGAGATATTATACCAGATATAGGAAGGATAGGGTAAGGCTTTAAAATGCTGGAGGCAAAGCCGGTTGAGATCTGATCTCAACCGCATACAATACAATGAAAACTATGGAGCCGACGGGAATTGAACCCGTGATACAACGCTGCCAGCGTTGCGTATTCCCGCTATACTACGGCCCCAAATATACAAATATTATAAAGAATAATATCATTTACCTAATAAATTGTCAATTGACAAAGAAAATCAACAATGTTATGATTTTTACTACTTGCCGGAGTGATGGAACTGGCAGACGTGCTGGATTCAAAATCCAGTCTCCGCAA
>CAZPYY010000106.1:0-2003 GCA_964590995.1 uncultured Planctomycetia bacterium
CATTATTGCTCCGGTACCATAACCAACAAGAATATAATTAGCAATCCAAATAGGAGTCTTCTCGGCATTCATCGGATTTATAGCGAATTTCCCGGTAAAGATTCCTTCCTTCTCGCCAATCTCAACTTGGTATCCAGAAGTAGATTGGTTTTTAGTCTTCTCGATAAACTTTTCTATTTTCTCTCTATTAGGTGCATCAGCAATTAGTTCTTTTATGTCCGGATGAGCCCAGTTTAAAGCTAGGAAAGTAGCTCCCAAAATAGTATCTACCCGGGTAGTAAAACACTTTAATTTTATCTCTGAACCCTCTATGGGAAAGTTTATCTCAACACCCTCTGACCTTCCAATCCAGTTATCCTGCATTGTCTTAACTCTCTGAGGCCACTCCTCCAACAACTCTAGATCATCTAATAGGGCTTGAGCATAATCAGTTATTTTAAAAAACCATTGGTCTAAATTCTTAAGGCCGACTTCAGTTGAACAACGTTCACACTTACCGTTAATAACCTGTTCATTAGCCAAGACTGTTTTGCAGGAGTTACACCAATTAACCGCAGCCTGCTTACGGTAGGCAAGTCCTTTTTTGTAAAGTTTTAAGAAAATCCACTGGGTCCACTTATAGTAATCCGGAAAACAAGTAGTAACTTCTCTGGACCAATCATAACCTATCCCCCAACTCTCTAGCTGCTCTTTTATCCGTTCGATATTCTTAGAGGTCCAATCCTGAGGGTGAATCTTATGTTTAATAGCTTGGTTTTCTGCTGGAAGGCCAAAAGCATCCCAACCCATAGGGCTTAAAACATAAAAACCACGCATCTTTTTATAACGCACTATCGAATCACCAATTACATAATTACGGGCATGGCCTACGTGGAGCTCACTTGAAGGATAGGGAAACATAACTAAACAATAATACTTATCACCGGAAACTTCCCTAGTTTCAACCGTAAAAGCCTTACTGTTCTTCCAATACTCCTGCCACTTCTTATCAGTCTCTTTTGTGTATTCCATTTCCCCTTTTTATCCTCTATCCTTTATCCTTGTTCCTTTATACAAACTCCTTACCACATTTAAGTTTTCTTTATCCTCATCATCGCTATCCTTGGGAGTTTCCAAAATAAATGGTAATTCTCTTAACTTGGGGTGATTAACTATCAAGCTAAACCCCTTTCGGCCAATCTTTCCTGTCCCAATATCATAATGACGATCACGAAGTGAACCTAGCTCTTCCTGAGTATCATTAAGATGAATGACCTTTAAACGTTCTAAACCTACTTCTTGGTCAATTTCATCGAGTAAAGCTTTCAGGCCTCTAGGTTCATTTATCTTATACCCTGCTGCCCAAGCATGCGCAGTATCTAAACAAATACCAACAGCCTCAGGCCTATTTAAGCCATCTAAAATAATCTTCTGATGTAAGAACTTATAGCCTAACCAGTGGCCGCTACCAGAGGTATTCTCAAGAAGTACTTCGGTCTTTACTCCTTTGGTTTCTTTTAAGATTTTATTTAGGGCCTGAATTATTCTTGAAAGTCCTCCCTCTTCAGTCCCCCCTTTGCAAGAACCTATGTGAGTCACTAGGTAATCAGCACCAAGCTTATCTGATTCAATGAGGTCGGCTATAAATTCTCTTATAGTAATCTTAAAAAAACTTCTTCTTACCGTAGCCAGATTAAGCAAATAAGGGATATGGACTACTACCGGGTCAATCTTTGCTTTTGCTACCTTTTTTTTAAATCTCTCTACATCTTCGTCACTTAAGAGGGTTTTTCTCCACTGACGGGGATTACGAGAGAAAATCTGCATTGTATTGCAGCCGAGCTCAACTGCCCTATCAATGGATTTATAGATTTTACCAGCAATCGATACGTGAACGCCTAGTTTAAGCAAATCTCTTGTGCCCCTTTTAATATAAAATGCCGGAGGAGGGAGTTGAACCCTCACCTCCTTGCGGAGACTGGATTTTGAATCCAGCACGTCTGCCAGTTCCATCACTCCGGCAA
>CAZPYY010000107.1:0-1861 GCA_964590995.1 uncultured Planctomycetia bacterium
AGGAAGCTTAACAGGACCTCGCCCTTTTTCTGGCTATTATAATTATGATAGGCGCTGTTTCTGATTCTTTCACGGATTAAGCGGTAGTAGCTCATATAAGCCGGGTTCTTTTTTAAGACCTTATCGGCTTTTTCAACGATTTCTTTAAAGATAATCTCCTTTACGTCTTTTTCAAAAATTTGCGGCTTTTGTAGAGGTGAGAAATTATCGCCCTGCATTAATTTGCTTATAATATTTTCAACATAGGGCAGCGGCCTTGAATCAGTTGGATTAACCAAAGGTTTTTTGCTTATCTTATCTATTTGCTGAGGGGAGATTTTAATTTCCTTGGTTTGCTCACTCTTAATTATCTTTTCTTTCTTAGAGAAAGCTTTTTCGATGTGTTGAGGTATTCCGGTAAGAATAGCGGTATGAAATAGGAAAGACAGGGTTAGAGCCAGGCCCCAATAACTTCTCATCAACAATATTATACCAAATTAGAAAAGTATAGGGAAGGTTTATTTAAGTGAACCAAACTTAAGGCTGGTTAAGTAACCTGCCAAATCATAGTAGGATTTCTTAGGAAGCCGCTTGTTTAAGCCGTCAGTAATTTCTTCGGATAAACCAACAATTCCAAACCACTCTTCATTCATATTAAGGTTATCTTTAGCCCTTATATCGTAGTAGTAGGCTCCGTGAGACCAGTCAGCCTCTTTATTATGGATAGGCCAGCCGTCTTCATAGCTTTCATTGTATTTCCACCACTCATCGCTCCACTCAAAGACTACCCCGCCTAAAGCATTACCGTTTTCTATCCCACTAAAAGCAGTATTGCTGTAGAGGTCTTCCCACTGCGATAGCAGGAATTCACTTTGAACTTCCTGGTCCTCAAAATCCTTATGGGCATTGTAAGAGTCGCAGCCGAATTCTGACAGCAGGATTGGCTTATCAAAGGAATTTCGGATATTATTGAAGATATTGCCAAATCTCTTTCCACGGTAGATGATTATAGATAGAGCGTCGATATCTTTGCAGATACCTGAGGCAACCCTCAGGAAACCATCCTCGCCGTTTCCTAAGGTTACCGGATGAATAGAGTCAATCTTCTTAATTTCTTTCGCCAGGTCATTGATAAAGGTGTAGTAGATTTCAGCCTTTCTTATTTGTTTTTGACGCGGCTCGGCTATTTTTTCTATTTCCGCGGAAGTCCAAAAACCGATTTTACCTGAGAAGGTATAGTTATTCTCATTACCGAGAATCCATAAGAGAAATCCTTCTTCGTCTTTTAGGGCTTCAGCAACTTTTAGGATTCTCCTCATTGTCATGTCTTTAAAGGCTTGGTCAGAATAATTTGCCCGGGGATAATCCCATAAGCCTAACCAATCGCTCATAAGAGTGTAGATACCATACTTCTCATACATACTCCTTACAAACTCTTTTACTTTTTCTAAATCTTCTCCCGGCGAGTAGATTCTTACGCAGTTTATCCCGGCTTCTTTCATTAGCTTACCATCAACAAGCCAGGGTTTGTTAGGATCAGAAAAGAAGTCATAATCATAACCTTTACCTACCGGGGTCGGGCTATAACCGACACCTTTTATTAAGAAGGGTTTTTCATCTACGTAGAGTAAGTACCCGCCTTCTTTGGTAGATTTTATTTCAATTTTGGCTGGCGAAGCCGTCCCTTTAGGGGTTGCTGCGAAGGCGTTAGTAGCTATTAGGCAAAATATAGTCGCCAAGATACAGAAAATTCCTATAGCTTTCTTCATAACGATTAAAAATTTGGAAACCTACTTCTCGTATTTGATCTCATCAAGGTAGAATACAATACCTTCGGGATCATTTACATCAATGCTTGTAGACCAACAAAAACCGCCAATTA
>CAZPYY010000108.1:0-1688 GCA_964590995.1 uncultured Planctomycetia bacterium
CACAAAGTACTGCTTGCTCACCAAAAAGGTCAGTTTCAGTCTCCTCCTTAAAAGTGGTCTCAATAACACCGGCTCTTGTACCGCCTATTGCTTTAGCATAAGCTAGAGCCTTATCCTTAGCCTTGCCGCTGTAATCCTGAAATACTGCAATAAGACAAGGAACACCCTTGCCCTGTTCATATTGCTCTCTTACCAAAGCACCCGGACCTTTGGGTGCAACCATAAAAACATCAATATTCTTTGGCGGCACTATCTGTTTAAAGTGTATGTTAAACCCGTGAGAAAACACAAGGGCGTTACCTTCTTTAAGGTTAGCTTCTATTGCTTTCTTATAAACCATGCCCTGAACATGGTCCTGGGTTAATATCTGGATAATGTCAGCTCCTCTAGCAGCCTCTTGTGCAGAAACAACATTAAAACCATCTTTTTTAGCTTGTTCGTAATTCGGTGTGCTCTCTAATTCGCTGACCACAACCTCAATGCCACTATCTCGTAAATTCAAAGCCTGTCCCCGACCCTGAATACCATAACCGATAATAGCTACCTTAAGATTTTTAATTACATCTAAATTAGCATCTTTGTCATAATACATCTTGGCCATATTTTTCCTCCCTTACCTCCCTATTGCAATTCTCCCGGTTCTTACCAATTCCTTTATCCCTAAGCTTTTTAGCTCTTTTAAAATCTCATCTTCCTGGTGACAGTCAGAACAAATTTCTAAAAGAAAAACTTCTTTAGTCTCCTCAACAATCTTTACCGGAAACTTTTTAATCAATTTTTCTATAACCTTCTTATCCCCGCCATTCTTCAGTACTTTGATTAAGATCAAATCTCTATCAATATACTCTCGGCGGGTAAAATCAATTACGGTAATTACATCAATAAGTTTATGGAGCTGCTTCTTTATCTGCTCTAACACTCTTTCGTCCTCAGCATCTACTACAATAGTCATACAAGAAATTGTAGAATCTTGGGTCTCACCAACTGCTAAGGATTCAATATTATATCCCCGGGCACTAAACAAAGAGGCCACTCTCGCCAAAACTCCGAATCTATTTTCAACCAAAGCTTGTATAGTATGCCTCATAGTATTATGCCATCCCCCCTATCATTCTGTTAATCGCCTCGCCAGCCGGCACCATCGGAAATACATTTTCCTCAGGCTCAATCCGAAAATCGGCTAGAACCGATGTCTTTGCCGAAAGAATTTCTTTAACGGCCATTTTTACCTCACTAACCTTCTTTACCCTGACACCTTTAATCCCATAACCTTGGGCAATCTTAACAAAATCAGGGTTCTTTAAGGGGGTCCCTGAATAACGCCGATTGTAAAAAAGTTCCTGCCACTGTCTTACCATTCCTAAATAACCATTATTTAAAACGATTATTTTTACCTTTATATTATAGGTGTTCAAGGTAGCTAATTCCTGAATATTCATTTGTATTGAGCCGTCACCAGCAATAACGATGACTTCTCTTTTGGGGTTAGCTATTTTTGCGCCAATTGCTGCCGGAAAACCATAACCCATAGTTCCTAGGCCTCCGCTGGATAAGAAGTGACGCGGGTAATCGTACTTATAAAACTGTGCTGCCCACATCTGATTTTGCCCTACCTCGGTTACAACAATTGCTTTTCCTTTAGTCTGGTTATAAATCTCTTCAATAACATGCTGAGGCTTTATCTTACC